>JAHEZB010000554.1 GCA_023251285.1 Chitinophagaceae bacterium
ACCATCTCTCTTGCCCAACGGTTATGCAATATTGCCGCCTGTGGCCAGATTGTTATGTCTTCTGAAATGAAAGAAGAATTAGCAGAAGCATTTCCCGCTGCTACTGATCATACAACCAGAACTTTAAATCCACGAAACGAAAAATTTCTAAACAATGTTACCGGGGTCATTGAATCCATGTGGAATGTCAGTGATTTTAATATCAGCACATTTGGTAAAAAGCTGGGGTTGAGCAAAGCACAATTATATCGCAACATGATCCAACTCAGTGGACTTTCTCCAAACGGCTTTATTAAAGAATTCCGGTTAAAAAAGGCAGTCGAAGCGATGTGCAAAGAGGAAGGAAATGTTTCCGAAATTGCCTATCAGTGCGGCTTTACCAGCCCTTCTTACTTTTCAAAATGTTTTTTTGAAAGATTTGGAATTCTTCCTTCTTCATTGGCAGCCTCTGTTAACTGATATTTTTAAACTGAACCAGAATTACTATTTTTTGAACCAATAGTGTTATTCATTTTTCATAAGAGCAGGTAGCTTTGATAAAAAATAAATCATCATGAACCATTCTGCCACTACAATAGACGCTTCTGCTACCGAAGCATTAAAGAAACAAATCAGGGGAACCATTACGCTGCCCGAAGATGCCGGTTACGATCACGCACGAAAAGTTTACAACGCCATGATTGATAAACATCCGGCAATAATCATCAAATGTGTGGATGTAGCGGATGTGATGGCATCGGTAAAATTTGCAAAAGCACAGAATCTTCTCGTGGCAGTAAGAAGTGGTGGCCATAATGGTGGAGGGCTCGGAATCTGTGATGACGGAATGGTAATCGACCTTTCAGGCATTAAATATATAAGGGTTAATCCTGCCGATAAAACGGTGAGAGTTGGAGGCGGCAACACTTTAGGCGAAGTCGATCATGCTACCCATGCTTTCGGTCTTGCAGTGCCGGCCGGCATTATCTCCACCACCGGAATCGGTGGCCTTACCCTCGGCGGCGGTATTGGATATCTTTCCCGTAAATACGGACTTACCATAGATAATTTGCTGGAAGCAGATATGGTACTTGCAGATGGAAGTTTTGTTAGTGTGAATGATAAACAGCATCCGGATCTTTTCTGGGCAATCCGGGGAGGAGGAGGAAATTTTGGTATTGTAACATCTTTCTTATTTCAGGGGCATGAAGTAAATATGGTTTATGGTGGGCCAACCTTGTGGCCCATAGAAAAAATTGAAGAGATCATGCCATGGTTTCAGGATTTTCTTGACAAAGCACCCGATGAATTAAATGGCTTCATTGCCACACTCGAGATTCCCGGACCTCCTTTTCCTGAAAGCCTTCACCACAAAAAATTTTGTGCCATAGTATGGTGTTATTCGGGAGACCTGGAAGAAGCGGAAGAAATTTTCAAACCAATAAGGGCAAAGCAACCGGTGTTTGAGCATCTTGGCCCGATTCCGTATCCTGCCATCCAATCTTTGTTTGATGGATTGTTGCCGCCCGGATTGCGGTGGTATTGGAAAGCTGATTTTTTCAAAGATCTGGGCGCTGAAGTTTCCGCACAGTGCCTGCAATTTGGCGCCTCAATTCCGACACCGCTTTCACAAATGCATCTGTACCCCATCAGTGGCGCCGCTGGCAAAGTAGCCAGTTCAGACACTCCCTGGGCACACCGCGACGCAAAGTATGCCGGAGTAATTATCGGGGTGGACTCGAATCCTGCAAATGACGGGAAGATCATTGAATGGAGCAGGGATTATTGGAACGCGCTACATCCTTATTCATCAGGAGGAACCTATCTGAATTTTGAAATGTCTGAAAGCAATGACCGGGTTAGAAAAAGCTATGGCGAAAATTACGAACGCCTTTCCGAAATCAAAAAGAAATATGATCCTGAAAATTTCTTTAGGGTAAATCAGAATATCCAACCATAAGGTACTTTAAGGCGAGCCCGGACAATTGTATTATAGAAAATATCGTTCTGAGGCAGTTTTTATGAAGCAGAAGTTTTTGCTGGAGACTTGGTGATTGTTGAAGTGATGGGAAGGAGTCAGTGGACAATCAACGAAGAAGTTTATATAACGTTGCAAAAGGAAAATAGCACTTCAGATATCCGCATGAAACTTTTCTAAGAGAATCCATAGTGATATTGATTCCATGTTCTATTTGGGTATTGATGCGGCTTTCAGGCGGGTAAGTGCTCTGATTGGAGCACTTACCCCGGCAAAGGGTCGGAAAAGGACACAAGGAGAAGCGACATGCCGATCTATTATTCGATCCAAAAAGCAGTGAGCAAACCCGCTGAAGAAAGCTGCGAGAGTGAGCCTCTCAAGCCTTTGCAACTTCTCCTGAACACAGTTTTCTCTTTTTTCCTGAAAATATTTTTTTGTAAAATCAAAGGATTGATACAAAGTAATTTGATACAAAATAGTCGCATTGTTACTACTATCCGTACCTTAGGCTTTTATATCAAATCATCACCTAATGAAAACAAATTTCAGCAACAACTCTTTTACTAGCCGCTCCTTTCTTTTACTTTGCCTTATCGCATTTTTCTCATTTACCACTTTTTATGCAAAAGCAGGCGATTCTATTGCGATCATTCCAAAGCCACTGACCATGCAGGTAGAAAACGGCCATTTTGTGCTGAATAATTCTACCGGGATAACAACAAGCACTTCCAACGATGACGTTAAACAAACCATCGAATGGTTTACGCGTAAGATCGCTACTTCAACCGGCTATCATCTTTCGACAAAAAAGTCATCCAACGGGATCAGTTTGATCCTGAATAAGAATGCGGATACTTCTTTGCATGATGAAGGTTATACTTTAAAAGTTACTCCTTCAAACGTGACGATCACTGCCAATAAACCCGC
>JAHEZB010000555.1 GCA_023251285.1 Chitinophagaceae bacterium
GGAAATAATGATCGCTGCAGTTATCATTGCGATGATCATTATGTTTTCTTTCAGCCCTTATATCGCTGCTTTTATTCATAAACATCCTACGTTTAAAATGCTGGCGCTTTCTTTTTTAGTAATGATTGGTTTAAGCCTCGTTATAGAAGGTTGGGCTGCAGATAAAGCCGAAGAACTTCATCTGAAGAATTATATTTATTTCGGAATGGCCTTTTCTTTTATTGTTGAGGTACTAAATATGATCATGATAAAAAGGCAAAATAAAAGGGTGGTGCAATTACATGAACCGGAGTTGGAGGATATTTAAAAAATGATTTTTCATTTCTCATTTCTCATTTGTTTTTGCCTTCAAAATCTTTGTCACAATTCCCGGTCCTTCATAAATGAAACCGGTCCAAACCTGCACAAGGCTTGCGCCCAATTGAATTTTTTCTTCCGCATCTTTTCCAGAAAAAATTCCGCCACTGCTGATGATCGGAATGGTCCCGTTTGTTTTTGCAAAAATGTATCTTGTGATTCTATTCGATTCTTCATTCAAGGGTTTGCCACTTAATCCGCCGGCGCCGATGCTTTCAACGATTTTACTTCCTGTTATTAAATTTTTTCTGCTGGTGGTTGTGTTTGCTGCAACTAATCCATCCAACTGAATTTCCATTGCTAAATCAATAACATCATCCAAATCATTTTGGTTCAAATCCGGAGATATCTTTAAGAGCAAAGGCTTTGGATTTTTTTTCGTGTGATTGATTTGCTGAAGGTTGGTCAGTATTTTTTTTAATGAATCTTTTTGTTGTAGATCTCTTAATCCTGGTGTGTTTGGTGAGCTTACATTTACGACAAAATAATCAACCACATCCTGCAGTTCATTGAAGCAAGTTTCGTAGTCTTTCCAGGCATCTTCATTTGGGGTGACTTTATTTTTACCAATATTTCCACCGATGATTAGTAAATTTTTATTTTTCTTGCGATAACTTTTAATTCGCTCTGCTACTGCTTTTGCGCCGTCATTATTAAAGCCCATTCTGTTTATCAGCGCTTTATCTTTTGGCAAACGAAACAATCTTGGTTTTGGATTTCCTTCCTGTGGTAATGGCGTAACAGTTCCTATTTCTACAAAACCAAAACCCAATGTTTCCAGCTCATTCAGATACTTTGCATTTTTATCAAAGCCTGCTGCAAGACCGACAGGATTTGAAAATGTAATACCAAAAACTTTTTTTGAAAAATCAGTTGAAGGAGTAAATTTATTTTTTAAAATATTTTTTATAAAAGAAGATCTGCAAAAAAAACGCAGCATGTTCATAGAAAAATAATGAACCTTTTCCGCATCAAACCAAAATAATATTTTGCGAAGTAATTGATACATTTTGGCCGCGAAGATACTGATTGGAATTTTTGTGCAGAAAGGTTGGAAAAACGTTTCTGCACAAAAATACAGATAACAAAATCGTTTGTTTGCAGTGAACGAAGAAATAACCTGATTTTTGTTTTTATTTATTTTGTCAATTCAAAAACTTCAATATCACAAACAATTTTTATTGAAAGCTTCTTAATAAAAAAACTGCTCTGAAATAATTTTGCTGTCGTCCACTTCGTACATCATGATCTCATTCAACCGGATTCTTCCAAAACCCTGCACCGTGATATCCATTTCTCTTCCTACGGCAAAATGATTGCCACCGATAACTGGGGCGGTTGTATGCGCTCCATGAAAATCTGTAATCTTCTTGACGAAGTCTTCTCCTTTTTTGCGAACGGCTGCCTTCCCTTCAGCATAGCCGAAGTACAGCGAGTTTGCAGGGTCAATGCTTTTTACATTTTCTCCGAAAAGTTCATCCTGAATTTCAAACCATTTTTCCTGTTGTGCCAATTCATTGAATCGTGCGGCCACTTCATGAATGGTATATGGTCTTTCCCGCGAGTTTGGCTCCCCACTTCCTGTAGTAATCAGATTTTTAAGGCTTTTTTGAATATACTGGCTCCATCCATTTACGCATGCTGTATAGCATTCATATTCCGGAACCAAACCTTCATGGGTAAAGCGAAGCAGCGTTTTATTGGCCTGTTCAGAAATATCAAAAATAATTTTGTCGCCTGTCCATTCACTTTTGTCGTTTGTAAAATTAAAATAGTTTTCAACTACCAGCCACACTACTTTTTTGCCATAGTCAACTTCTACTAATCTCATTTTGCACTGATGCACATCCTGGTAACGATAGGTAAATTCGTCATTGACGCGGGAGGTATTTCCTTCAATTTCTTGCGACCACCAGCCAAGTACATTGTTGATGGCGTTAAAAACTTCTTCGGGCTTTTGTTCAACCAAAATAGTGGTTGTGAAATCTTGATTGTTCATCTTTTTATTTTTTATTGATTATTTAATTTTTTTATTTTTTGTTTGAATTTCCTTTTCCTGTCGTGATGAATTGAAACAAACTTTGCAAATAATAATTCCATCCGTTTGAACAATCCTTGTAACATTCAATTTTCCGGATAAGGTCAGAATGAGTGAAACGGAGCTAAAAGCTTTCTATATGCAGCACATGCCTTTCCTGCCATGAAGCAAATGCAGTTTTAATTGCTTTCTTATCAGGCAAAAATATTGCCCAAATGTCATTTCAACCGCGTGCAAAAGAGACTTTGTAGTGGGGTAATTTGGACAAGTTTAATTTCTATCTTTAGACAAAAATTTCATGAAACATCTTACGATATTAGTTCCCGAAGGAACGGGAAATAATCTTAGCAGCATTGTCGGGCCTTATAAAATTTTTACCAAGGCAAATGAGGTTTGGAAAGAAAAAAACAAAAAGCCTTTGTTCAAAATTGAATTAGCAGGCACTTCAAAAGAAGTGGACTTTTATGATGGCTTGTTTTGTGTAAAAC
>JAHEZB010000033.1 GCA_023251285.1 Chitinophagaceae bacterium
TAGGCATAGTCTTTGATGCGGCATTGCCATTAAAGAATTAAGTAACTCTTCTTTATCATTGTTTTCAATGCAGTGATTTCTTCCACTTTTCTACAAATTTTTAAATATTTTTTATGGCCAAACTCGTAAGTGATTTTTTATTAGAACGATTAAATGAATGGGGCATTACCCGCATCTTTGGATTTCCCGGTGATGGTATTAATGGCATTCTCGGCGCGCTTGATCGCGCGAAAGATAAAATAGATTTTATCCAGGTAAGGCATGAAGAAAACGCCGCTTTCATGGCTTGTGGACATTCAAAATTTACCGGTGAAGTAGGAGTATGTCTTGCAACTTCCGGTCCCGGCGCCATTCATCTTTTGAATGGCTTGTATGATGCAAAAATGGATCATCAATCTGTTGTGGCGATTGTGGGGCAATCAGCGCGAATGTCGCAAGGTGGCGACTTTCAGCAAGAAGTAGATTTAAACAGTTTGTATAAAGACGTGGCTCACGAATACATCCACATGGTTTCCGTTCCAATGCAAATGCGTCAATTAATTGATCGTGCCATTCGGATAGCAAAAGCAGAGAGAACGGTTACCTGCATTGTTATTCCAAATGATATCCAGGAAATGGACGCGGAAGAGCCGCCCCGCGCTCATGGTGCTATTCATACAGGAATTGGATTCCCGGATGTCCATATTGTTCCTTCAGATGCAGATTTAAAAAAGACGGCAGAATTATTAAATGATGGCAGAAAAGTGGCGATGCTTGTTGGAGCTGGTGCATTAAATGCCGGCCCTGAAATAATAGAAGTAGCAGAGCTATTGGGCGCCGGTGTTGCAAAGGCCTTGTTAGGTAAAGCAGCTGTGCCGGATGACCTTCCTTATGTAACCGGAGCGATTGGATTGTTGGGAACAGAGCCAAGTTGGAAAATGATGATGGAATGCGATACGCTTTTGATGGTCGGTAGCAGTTTCCCTTATTCAGAATTTTTGCCAAAGATAGGACAGGCGCGCGGTGTGCAGATTGATATTGATCCGAAAATGCTCAGTTTGCGTTTTCCGATGGAAATTAATTTAGTAGGCGACAGTAAACAAACATTAAGAGCATTAATTCCTTTTTTAAAAAAGAACAAGCATCATCATTCATGGCGCAAAGAAATTGAAAAAGGAATGGAAGACTGGTGGAAAGTGCTCGATGCAAGAGCGAAAGATTCTGCATCGCCCATCAATCCTCAAAGAGTATTTCATGAACTTTCTCCACGCCTTCCGGATAATTGTATCCTTTCATCAGATTCCGGAACGTCTGCGGATTGGTTTGCACGGCATCTGAAAATTCGGGACGGAATGAAGGCTTCATTGTCAGGAAATTTGGCAACGATGTGCCCCGGTGTGCCTTATGCGATTGCTGCAAAATTTGCTTATCCGGATAGAATTCCAATTGCGATGGTTGGCGATGGAGCGATGCAAATGCTCGGAAATAACGGACTGATCACCATTTCAAAATATTGGAAAAGATGGAAAGACCCACGGCTGGTAATATTGGTTCTACATAATAATGACCTTGCTCAGGTAAGTTGGGAACAGAGAGTGATGACAGGAGATCCGAAGTTTTCCGGATCTCAGAATGTACCTGATTTTCCTTATGCTGAATATGCCAAACTTCTTGGCTTGAAAGGTGTTTTTGTAAATGATCCTGAAAAAGTGGGAGAAGGTTGGGATGATGTATTGTCCGCTGATCGTCCGGCAGTTTTGGAAGTTATTACCGATCCAAATGTGCCACCACTTCCGCCACACATTTCTTTTGATATGATGGTGAAATACAGTGAGACATTATTGAAAGGCGACCCCGACGAAGCAAAAATCATTAAACAGACATGGAAAAGCGAAATGTCAACTCTTTTCAGCTAAATGAACAGTAAAGCAATAAATATTGAAGATTTAAGAGTTGCGGCCTACACGATTCCGACAGATGGCCCGGAATCAGATGGAACCATAAAATGGGACAGCACCACGATGGTTTTAGTGGAAGTAGAAGCAGGAGGAAAAAAAGGAATAGGATACAGTTATACCGATGTTTCTTCCGCCTTTTTTATTGATCGAAATTTGAAGAAAATTGTAATGGGGAAAAACGCACTGGATATACCCTGGATTCTGAAATCAATGATTGACAGTGTGAGAAACGACGGCAATTGCGGAGTGGTTTCAATGGCAATTTCGGCTGTGGACAACGCTTTGTGGGATTTAAAAGCAAAAATTTTGGAGGTTCCATTGGTTTCATTATTTGGAAAAGTAAGAGACGATTTCTGGATCTATGGAAGTGGTGGATTTACTTCTTATTCTATCGAAAGATTGCAAAAGCAATTGGGCGGCTGGGCAGCAGAAGGAATTAAACAAGTAAAAATGAAGATCGGCCGCGAACCGGAAAAAGATGTGGAAAGAGTGCAGAAAGCAAGAGAAGCGATTGGAAAAGATTGCGCATTATTTGTAGATGCAAACGGCGCGTATAGTGCAAAGCAGGCGCTCGAAATGGCTGATAAATTCGCCGATCTTGATGTTACCTGGTTTGAAGAACCGGTTCCGGCAAGTGATTTAAAAGGCCTTCATTTTATTCGTGAACATGCGCCGGATAGAATGAATATCGCAGCCGGAGAATACGGATATACTCTTCCTTATTTTGAACAAATGCTTGATGCCGGAGCAGTGGATGTTTTGCAGGCAGATGCCACAAGATGTGGAGGAATATCCGTTTTCTTAAAAGCAGGAAATACCTGCGAAGCGCATCAACTTCCTTTTTCTTCTCATTGCGCACCATCCATGCATTTGCATCCTGGATTATCGCTTGATTCATTTTTCACTGCTGAATATTTTTACGATCATGTAAGAATCGAAGAAATGCTTTTTGACGGAACCGCACGACCGGTTAATGGCGCTCTGCACGCAGATATGAGCAGGCCCGGATTTGGATTGGATTTTAAATATCAGGATGCAGAAAAGTATAAAGTTTGAAGTGAATTCTTGAAGCAACAAGCCTGAAAGCCTGAAAGCCAGGCACTGAAATTAATTGCCATTGAGAATAAACTTTTAAAAAGAAAAATATGGCAAATGATACAGACACATTAGACGCACTAGACCTTAGATATGAAACAAAATATTCCGAAGGAGTAAACGCAAAAGCGATTGAAAAAGAATTAAGATCAAAAATTGAAGGTGAAGTTCGTTTTGATACTGGAACAAAAGCATTGTATGCAACGGACGCCTCCAATTACCGGCAGGTGCCGATCGGCGTAGTTCTTCCGAAAAGCGAAGAAGATATAATCAACACGGTCTCGATTTGCAAAAAACATCATGCGCCGCTTTTATCGCGCGGTGGTGGCACAAGCCTTACCGGCGCTTGTTGTAACGTAGCCGTGGTAATGGATATGACGAAATACTACAACAAAGTTTTGCATATTGATAAAGACAAAAAAACAGTGTTGGTTCAGCCCGGAATTGTATTGGATGAAATGCGTGGAACTACAGCCAGGGAGGCCAATCTCACTTTCGGTCCGGACCCTGCAACCCACAGCCATTGTGCAATTGGAGGAATGTTAGGAAATAATTCGTGTGGAGTGCATTCCGTAATGTCGCAGTTCTATGGCTATGGCGCAAGAATGTCTGACAATACAGAATCACTGACGATTCTGACCTATGATGGAGTGAAAATGAAAGTAGGTCCTACGTCAGACGAAGAATTGGAAAACATTATAAAAGCAGGTGGAAGAAGAGGTGAAATTTATCAAAAACTAAAAAACTTAAGAGATAAATATGCAGATGAGATCAGGGCAAAATTTCCAAATATTCCCCGCCGTGTTTCAGGTTATGATCTTCCGGCCTTATTACCTGAAAATGGTTTTAATGTTGCCCAGGCAGTTGTTGGCTCTGAAGGAACTTGTGTCGTTATACTACAAGCGAATATGAAATTAATGCCTGATCCGGGCGCCCGTTCGTTGCTGGTTTTAGGCTATCCCGATATTTATGCTGCAGGCAGCGCGTGTCCGCAAATCATGAAACACAAACCGATCGGTTTGGAAGGTTTCGATAATTTGCTTCTTGAATTTATGCGGAAGAAAGGACTTGATGTGAATGATATTCCGTTGCTCCCGAAAGGCGGCGGATGGCTTCTTTGTGAGTTTGGCGGAAAAGACAAAACCGATTCTGACAACAAATGCAAAGCGCTCATGGAGGAATTGAAAAAAGAAAAAGACGCTCCAAATATGAGCCTTTTTGATGACCCTGACCAGGAGCAAAAACTTTGGCAGATCCGTGAAGATGGACTCGGTGCCACAGCCTTTGTTCCGGGCGAACCGGATGGTGCGCCAGGCTGGGAAGATTCTGCAGTTCCGCCAGATAAAGTAGGTGAATATTTAAAAGCTTTGAGAGCATTATTTTCCAAATTCGGTTATCATCCTTCCCTGTATGGGCATTTTGGGCAAGGTTGCATCCATTGCCGTGTCGGCTTCGATTTAAAAACAGAAGCCGGAATAGAAAATTATAAAAAATTTACTGTTGAAGCATCCCATTTGGTGGTAAGTTATGGCGGCTCTCTTTCCGGCGAGCATGGTGATGGGCAAACAAGAGGAGATTTACTGGAAATAATGTTTGGCAAAAAAATCATGGAGGCTTTTCATGAATTCAAATCTATATGGGATCCGCAATGGCTCATGAATCCCGGGAAAATCATTGATACTTATGGACAATTATCCGATTTCCGGTTGGGAACTTCTTACAATCCTCCTTCTCCAAAAACCCATTTTCATTTTTTAAATGACGATAACAAAGGAAGTTTTTCCCGGGCGGTTCTTCGCTGCGTAGGAGTGGGAAATTGCCGTCGTCATGACGGAGGAACGATGTGTCCAAGTTATATGGCAACTCGTGAAGAAGAAGACAGCACCCGCGGTAGAGCGCATTTATTATTTGAAATGCTCCAGGGCGATGTACTGGAGGATGGCTGGAAAGATGAAAATGTAAAGCAATCACTGGACCTGTGTCTCGCCTGCAAAGGTTGTAAAGGCGATTGCCCGGTAAATGTGGATATGGCAACATTAAAATCAGAATTTCTTTCTCATTATTATGAAAAGAAAATGCGTCCCAGGAACGCGTACGCTTTTGGCTGGATCTACTGGTGGTCACGATTGGCTTCTTTGATGCCGGGAGTGGTTAATTTCTTTACACATGCGCCTTTGGTTGGAAGTCTTGCAAAAGTAGCAGCAGGAGTTACCCAAAAAAGAAGTATTCCAAAATTTGCGCAGCAAACTTTCAGAAACTGGTTTAAAAGTCATCATGGCGGAGATGCTTCCTACACACAAACCACAGGAAAATATGAGCCCGAAGCAAAGCGATATGAACTTTCAAAAACCAAAAATAAGAAAGTGATTTTATGGGTAGATACATTCAATAATTTTTTCAAACCAGAAACTTTGGTAGCCGGAATGGAAGTATTGGAAGCAGCAGGTTTTGAAGTGATTATTTCCAAAAGATCCATTTGTTGCGGACGCCCGTTGTATGATTTCGGAATGCTCGACACAGCGAAAAAAATGTTGCTCCAAATATTGAATGTTTTGCGTGATGAAATCAGGATGGGAACACCTTTGGTAGGCCTGGAACCTAGTTGTGTAGCGGTTTTCAGAGATGAAATGTGTGACATTCTTCCTTTTGATGAAGATGCAAAAAGATTGAAACAACAAACTTTTACGCTTGCAGAATTTTTGGATAAAGAATCAAAACATCATCATATTCCCCAATTGAATCGTGAAGCAATTGTCCATATCCATTGCCATGAAAAAGCAATTATAAGTACAAAGCCGCAAGAGAATTTACTGGAGAATATGAAGCTCGATTATCATATGCTGGATGATGGGTGTTGCGGTATGGCCGGATATTTCGGTTATGAAAAAGACGACCATTATGACGTGTCATTAAAAGTTGGAGAAATGGTTCTTTTACCAGCGGTAAGAAAGGCTCATAAAAAAACAATAGTGATTACAGATGGATTTAGTTGCCGGGAACAGATTGAGCAATTGACTGACAGACAAGCGCTTCATACTGCACAGGTGTTGCAAATGGCTTTGCATGAAAACGGATCTTCTTCCGGAGAAGATTATCCTGAGAAAAAATATGTGGACGGTATGAAACTAAAATCAGTTTCATTGATGATAAAACGAGCCGCGGTTATCTTATCCGTTGCAGCGCTGGTTACAGCATGTTGCTGGTACAGTAAACGAAGAAATAACACTTAAAATCATTTTAAAAACAAAATATCATGTGGTACTACAATGGATTTTGGGGAATGAATTTCATCTGGTGGATCATCTGGATCTTATTCATTACCTGGATTTTCGCTACTCCATGGGGTTATCACCGCACGAGAGATACATCTTACGACATTCTTAGAAAACGTTTTGCTTCCGGAGAAATAACAAAAGAAGAATACGAAGAAAAGAAAGCGATTTTAGAGCAGGATTTTAACAAACACAATTACACGACTTAAATCCAAAGTATGGAAAAATATATAAAACAAAATGCCCTTTCCAGCTTTGGAACAGCGATCGGAGTTGGTTTGATAGCAGGTTTAGCCGGAACCATTGCGATGACCTTAGGTCAAATTGCAGAAATGAAAGTTACCGGAAGAAAAGCTTCCAGCACACCGGCAAATGCAGTGCGCGAAGTTTTTGATGTAGAGCCGGTAACGCCCGGAAAAGCCGAAGAAGTTTCGAATGAAGTGCATTTGGCGTATGGAACTTCCCTTGGCATGATTCGTGGATTAATAGGGCTTGCAGGCTTGAAAGGAATGATTGCAAACACGCTTCATTTTATCATTATTTGGGGCGGTAAAATCTTTATGTTGCCTTCATTAAGAGTGTCAGCGCCGGTTACACATGAAAGTAGAAAAAGCATCACAACAGATATTGTTCATCACCTGGTTTATGTAACGACCGCAGGCTGCGTTTATGATGCAATCAATCAGAAAAAAAAGTACCCGCTTTCCAAGGAACAGCGGATGGCCATTAAAAAGATTGTGCAGGAAAGGCCGGAATCAAAAAAGAGAAAAGTAAAATTTTAAGAAAAAGCAATTATTCATCTATAAAACAAATTTATGAAAAAAAATATGTCAGCAAACACGCACTCAGGAAACACACACAACACAGGAAATACATATGCGGCTTCACACAAAAACTATCGTCCAAAGTCCGAAGAAATGAGTGATGGCAATTGGTTTGCGGATCACAAAAAACTTTTGTGGGTAATCGGCGGCGCTGTGGCATTAGGCGCTGGTGCATTCATTTATTTGAGAAACAAAAATGGAGATCATAAATATTCTGATACCTACGACGAATTGAATGCATTGAACCAGGATATGATGAACGATTTCGGCGACGAGGATGTGATTATCACAACGATTACAGAATTAGAATAACAGATGAAGTATCAATTAATCAACAACGATCAGCAAAAAACATTCGCCGTTATTTTGGAAAGCGGTGAAGAAGTGATGGAAAAAATAATGGAATTTGCACAAGAACAAAAGATTTCCGCGTCGCAATTCACTGCTATCGGAGCTTTTAGTAACACAATCGTTGGCTTCTTTGATTTTTCCATCAAGGATTATAAAAAAATTCCTTTCAAAGAACAGATGGAAGTACTAACCTTAAATGGCGATATCACCCTTTTTAAGGGTGAATATAAAATTCATGCGCATGTGGTTTTGGGTAAAAAAGATGGAAGTGCGCATGGAGGCCATTTGTTGAAAGCCACGGTTCATCCCACTTTAGAAATAATTTTGAATGAATCTCCGGCTTATTTAAGGAGGGAAATGGATAAAGAATCCGGGCTTGCCTTGATAAAAATATAAAAAGATATGGCGATAAATAATTCTACCCCACCGGGTGCTCCCGGCATTTCTGCACGATGGACCTCGAGTGCAAAAGCAGGTCTTGGAAAATCAACCAACGATTTTTCATGTGTTATTTTCACCCTAAGTCACGGCATTTTGAATGAGATATATTATCCCCGTGAAGATGTCGCCTGTGTTCGCGATATGGAGCTAATCGTTACCGATGGAAAGGATTTTTTTTCTGAAGAAAAAAGAGATACTACCCATGAAACAAAATGGATAAAAGAAGGAATTCCTGCATTTCGAATTACCAATACCTGTTCTAAAAAAAAGTATTCTATTCAAAAAGAAATCATTACCGATCCATACCGTGATACGTTGCTACAAAAAATAACCTTCAAACCAACAAAAAAAGAAGAATCAAATAAATATAAGTTGTTTGTATTGCTGGCTCCTCATATAGATAATCGTGGAGCAGAAAATAATGGCTGGCTGGGCGATTATAAAGGAATTCCGATGTTGTTTGCAAACAGGCAGGGAATTACTCTTGCACTTGCCTGTCATAATACCCGGTTTATAAAACGTTCTGTAGGATATGTAGGAACTTCAGATGGTTTTCAGGATTTAAAACAACACCACAAAATGGAGTGGGAATACGCGAGAGCAGATAACGGGAACATAGCGCTCACCGCCGAAATAGATATTTCAGAAACAAAAGAATTTGTATTGGCTTTAAGTTTTGGCTTTAAAGCAGAAGACGCGGGAAACCGTGCGTGGGCAAGTTTGATCGATGGTTTTGAAATGGCTAAAAACCGCTATTTGTACGAATGGGGACAATTTCAAAAAAATCTGAAAAGCGTTAAAACCGGAAAAAATGATACAGGAAAAGATTTTCGGATTAGCGCGACTGTTATGAATCTCCACCAATCACGAAAGTTTCCTGGCGGCGTGGTTGCAAGCCTTTCTATTCCGTGGGGAAATACCAAAGGTGATAATGATCTTGGAGGCTATCACCTGGTATGGCCAAGAGACCTGGTAGAAAGTGCCGGAGGATTTCTTGCTCTTAAATCGAAAGATGAAGTATTGAAAATCCTCAATTATTTAATGTCCACACAGGAGAAGGATGGTCATTGGAGCCAGAATATGTGGTTGGAAGGAATTCCTTCACTGAATGGAATACAAATGGATGAAGTGGCATTGCCATTGCTTTTGGTAGAGCAATGCAGGCAACAGTATAATTTGCCGGCTGAAAGGTTAGAACGGTACTGGCCGGCAATAAAAAAAGCCATTTCTTTCCTTGTGCATCACGGACCACGCACGGAGCAGGACCGCTGGGAAGAAGAAGCCGGGCTTTCTTCATTTACGCTTGCTGCCGAGATAACAGGATTATTGTGCGCTGCAAATCTTGCGGATGAAATGGGCGAACACGACATTGCTCAATATTGCCGTGATACCGCAGACTTTTGGAATGAACAAATTGAAAACTGGACCTATATTACAGATACACCGGTTTCAAAAGAAGGCGGAGTGGAAGGATATTACATGCGCATCAACCCATATAATTTGCCGGCTGAAGAGGTTAAAAATAAATTTATTTACATAAAAAACCGTACCAGGGAAGCTGGCAAAATGCATTTGTATGAACTGGTATGTGTTGATGCGCTGGCTTTGGTAAGATTTGGCCTTCGTGCAGCAGATGATCCAAAAATTTTGAATACAGTCAAGTTAATTGATGATAAGTTGAAAGTGGATACACCAACCGGTCCTTGCTGGCATCGCTACGTGAATGACGGGTACGGGGAAGATCCGGAGGGAAATGGATATTCAGATAATGGGAAAGGAATCGGGCGGGCGTGGCCATTACTAACAGGAGAAAGGGCACATTATGAAATAGCAGCAGGGAATATAAAAAGAGCACGGGAATTGTTAAAAGCAATGGAAGCGTTTGCCAATAATGGTTTGATTCCCGAACAAATCTGGGACACCACGGACATCCCTGAAAAAGAATTGTTTTTTGGTCATCATTCCGGCTCAGCAATGCCGCTGACGTGGGCACATTCTGAATACATCAAGCTTTGCTATTCAGTAAAAGCAAAAAAAATCTTCGACCTTTTATCAGATACCTACCAGCGTTATGTAGTAAAGAAACAAGGATCTCGTTTTATGGTCTGGCGCTTTTCTTTTCCATGCAGTGTTATTTCATCCGATAAAATCCTGCGGGTAGAAACACCGGTCCCGGCCGTTGTACATTGGACTTCAGACAACTGGCAGACCTCAAACGATACAGATACAAAAGACACGAACGTAGGAATGCATCTCGCCGATATTGATTTTGGTAAAAAGAAATCAGGTGAAATAAAATTTACTTTCTTCTGGAAAAAAGCCAATCATTGGGAGAACAAGAATTATGAGGTGAGAATCGTAAGTGAATAAAATGACGGCAGCAAACGAAGAAATAAGCGTGATTTTATTTTTATTGTTTAATGAAATTGATCATTTCATTAAACAATAAAACCGGCGATGATCGCCGGTTTTATAC
>JAHEZB010000556.1 GCA_023251285.1 Chitinophagaceae bacterium
CGCTTACATTTGCATACAATTAATAGCAGATTTTTATAATGAGATCACCAAAAAGTGGACGTGGAATAATACTGATGAACCTTGGTTCACCTGAATCAACAGAGGTGGCTGATGTGCGAAAATATCTTGATCAGTTCTTAATGGATGAAAGAGTGATAGACAAACCGTGGCTGTTGAGAGCCTTGCTCGTAAAGGGGATTATTGTGCCTTTCAGAGCGCCAAAATCTGCAGAAGCGTATAAACAAATTTGGATCAAAGAAGGTTCACCTTTGATCGTTTATACCGAAAAATTAAAGGAAATTTTAGAGCAGCAAATTATCGAACCGGTTGAGATAGCCATGCGCTATGGTAATCCTTCGCCGGAAGTTGCATTCGACAAATTATTAAAAAGAAATCCATCACTTGAAGAAGTGATTGTGTTGCCGCTTTATCCGCATTATGCCATGTCGAGTTATGAAACTGCAGTGGAATACGTGAAAGATTTTTACCGGAAAAATAAATATTCTTTTAAATTAGATTTCATTCCGCCTTTTTATAATGAAGTGCATTACCTGGATGCGCTTGCAGAAAATATCAGGCCTTATTTGAATCAGCCTTACGACCTGATTTTATTCAGCTATCATGGTATTCCTGAACGGCATATCCGCAAGAGTGATATCACCGGTTGTCATTGTCTGCAAACAGAAAATTGTTGTGAAACTGATTCTCCTGCCCATGCGTTTTGTTATCGTCACCAGATAAGAACCACAACAAAGCTGGTTACGGAAAAACTGAAAATTCCTATTAATAAATACAGCATTTCATTTCAATCAAGATTGGGCAAAGGCTGGCTTACGCCATTTACCGATATCAGGCTACAGGAATTACCTGCAGAAGGAGTGAAAAATTTATTGATTGTCTGCCCTGCTTTCGTAAGCGATTGCCTGGAAACGCTGGAAGAAATAGCGATGAGGGGAAAAGAAATCTTTTTAAATGCCGGAGGCGAATCTTTTACCATGATCCCTTGTTTAAATACAAATCCGCTTTGGGTAAAAGCAATCGAGTCCTATGTTGCAGAATCTCCAATCCAAAGTTAGAATTAAAGAACAATTGATTTATAATTCGTCATTCTCATTCATAATTAAAGCATGTACTTCTACGTCAAAGCTTTGCATATAATTTTCGTGGTTACCTGGTTTAGTGGGCTTTTTTATATTGTGCGGCTCTTTGTTTACTCGGCCGAAGCCAATGAAAAACCAGAACCTGAAAGATCTGTTCTTTTAAAACAATTAGGCATCATGCAAAAAAGATTATGGTATGGGATTACGTGGCCTTCTGCTGTTCTCACTTTAATTTTTGGAACATGGATGGGAATCTTATACGGAAGTCTGCCAACCTGGTTGTTGGTAAAGCTTTTCTTCGTTGCGGGACTATTTATTTATTTCATTACCCTGCATGTTATTTTTCGCCAGCAACAAAAAAACATCTTTAAATACACTTCTCAACAGCTCAGGATCTGGAACGAAGTGGCCACTATTTTTTTAATTGCCATAGTAATGCTGGCCGTAGTGAAACAATTATTAAGCGTAGCCTGGAGCATAGGCGTGCTCATTGTCTTTTCTATTGTTTTACTTTCGGCAATCAGGATCTATAAAAAATATCGTAAAGCATGATCTTTTTGTAAAGAAGAATCACCGATATTTCCTGCTTTGCTATAGTTACAGAGATGTGAACGTAACGAGGCCGATCGTTCAGCCGGGAAAGAAAACCTGCCATGGTGTTAAAGACTTAGACAAGCATGGTTACCGGATTCTCCAAAAATTTCTTCAACGTTTGCAGAAAAGCTGCTCCAACAGCGCCGTCTATGCTTCTGTGATCGCAACTCATGGTTACTTTCATCACGTTTGTTACTGCAAAGCCATCACCTTTCTTCACTACTTTTTCTGTAATCGCTCCTACAGCAAGAATGGCACTGTCCGGCGGATTAATGATCGCGGTAAACTGATCGATATCCATCATACCGAGATTGGAGACTGTAAACGTGTTTCCGGTAAATTCTTCAGGTTGGATTTTTTTATTTCTTACTTTTTCATAAAGCTGATTTGTATCTGCAGCAATCTGAGAAAGTAATTTTTGATCGGCAAAACGAATCACCGGAACGATCAATCCATCAGGAACGGCAACTGCTGAACCAATATGAATATGATGATTCCTTCTGATAAAATCGCCCATCCAGCTACTGTTTACTGCCGGATGCTGGCGCAGCGCCATTGCACATGCTTTTATTACCAAATCATTAAAAGATACTTTTACCGGGCTTACTTCATTGATGGCCTTGCGCGAGCTAATGGAATTATCCATATTAATTTCCATCGTTAGGTAGAAATGCGGCGCCTGGAATTTACTTTCGCCCAACCTGCGCGCAATGGTTTTACGCATTTGTGAGTTCGCAATGTCTTCATGGCTTTCCTGTCCAATTTGTGTAAATGGCTGAACCGGTTTTGCTTCAGCAGCTTTTTTACCTTCTTCTTTTGGAGCCGCAGCAGGTACAAACGAATCAACATCTTTTTTCACAATCCTTCCGCCATCGCCAGAGCCCGGAACCTGCGAAATATCAATTCCTTTTTCAGCAGCCAGCCTTTTTGCAAGAGGCGATGCTTTTATTCTTCCGCCTTCATCGGTAGAAGATTGTCCTGTTTGGTTATTCTGAGCATCCGGTTGCAGAACCGCTTGTGGCTCATCGTTTTTTTCGAGTGTTTTCTCTTCTGTCTTTGCCGGTTTATTTGCCGAATTTTTTTCTGCTTCTACAAATGCGCTTACGTCAGTTCCCGGCTTACCTACAATGGCAATAATATCATTTACTTTCGCCGCCTTCCCGGCTTCTACGCCTATGTACA
>JAHEZB010000557.1 GCA_023251285.1 Chitinophagaceae bacterium
CCTATCTTGTAAATTTTCATGAGCCATTTATTTTAATTTCCACAGGTACCTGGTGTATTTCTTTAAATCCTTTCAATCATTTGCCATTAACGAAAGAAGAACTGGAAAATGATTGTCTTTCTTTTATGACGTATGAAGCTGCGCCGGTAAAGGCTTCCAGGCTATTCGCAGGAAATGAGCATGAGCAGCAGGTAAAAAGAATCAGTGACCACTTCAATAAAAGTATGGCACGATACCGGACGATGGAATTTAATCCCCGGATAATTTCAAAACTTCAGGAAAAAAATAAATGCGAAAATTCGCAAGAGAATAAAGTAAGTTTGAAAACTTCTTCATTTGCAAAAAGAAACCTGGATAATTTTCAAAATGATGAAGAAGCTTATCACCAGTTGATGCTGGATATTATGAATCAACAATATTCGTCAACACAACTCGTATTGAAAGGAACGAAAGTGAAAAGAATTTTTGTTGATGGCGGCTTTAGTAAAAATATAATTTATATGAATTTGCTTGCCTGCTGCTTTCCCGATATTGAAATATTTGCAGCAAGTATGGCACAGGCAACGGCAATGGGGGCGGCACTTTCGATTCACAGTGCATGGAATAAAAAAAGCTTACCTAATGATATCATCGAGTTGAAATATTTTTCGTCAAGCCATTGTCCTGTTTTGTAAATGAAATTTACGCGCCGATAATCTCTATCCTGTAATTTGAATAAAAGTCCAGAATCCTGAAAAAATATCATCATGAAATTAGCCTATAACCCCCGATACCCTTCTGTAGAAAGCCTGCGTGAAAAGGCAAAGCGAAGGATTCCCGGATTTGCATTTGATTACCTGGATGGAGGTTGTAATGAAGAGATCAACCTTTATAAGAATACGTCCGAGATCAGGCAGATTGAGCTTCTTCCGCAATATCTGAAACAACATTCCGGCTCTGATCTGAAAACAGAACTTTTTGGACATGTTTATGATGCTCCTTTTGGAATAGCGCCTGTGGGTTTGCAAGGATTGATATGGCCAAATTCTCCTGAAATACTTGCCAGTGCTGCCTTTAAACACAATATTCCTTTTGTGCTAAGTACAGTAAGTACGTCCACTATTGAGCGGATCAGTGAAATTACGCAAGGACACGCGTGGTTTCAATTATATCATCCTGCGGATAATTCATTGAGAGATCAAATCATTAAACGTGCTTCAGAACATTGCCCGGTATTGGTCATTCTGAGTGATGTTCCAACCTTTGGATATCGCAATAAAGAAATAAAAAATGGCCTGGCTATGCCACCGAGAATGACACTGCATAATGTGTTCCAGATCATGGGAAGACCAAATTGGGCGCTCAAAACGCTCGTTCATGGTCAGCCTTCATTCCAGGTTTTAAAACGATACATGCCCAAGGGAATGAACATGCATCATCTTGGTTTGTTCATGAATAAAACATTTGACGGCAGATTGAATGAAGAGAAAGTTTCTGCTATCCGCGAAATGTGGAAAGGAAAATTAGTATTAAAGGGAATTGTAAATGAATCAGATATCGAAAAATCCATCCGGTTAGGAATAGATGGAATCATCGTATCTAATCACGGAGGAAGGCAACTCGATGCCGGTCAATCAACCATTCATTCCCTAAAAACCATTGTTGAAAAATATAAAGGAAAAATAAAAATAATGATGGACAGCGGCTTGCGTTCAGGGCCTGATATAGCAAGGACGCTTGCCTCAGGAGCAGAATTTACTTTCCTGGGAAGAACTTTTATGTATGGCGCTGCTGCATTGGGAGATGAAGGCGGCGGCCATACGATCACTATTTTAAAAAGACAACTTCTACAAGTGATGCAGCAAATTTGTTGTGAGAAGGTGGAAGATTTTCCTGATTATTTGATTCAATGATTAAATCAAGTAAATTGACAGGGGACGAAAATATTTCGATGAAAATAATCAGATGATTTTATCTTTTGATTTTTAAATATCCTTCAAGTATCACCTGTTGCGCACAATCTGATTTTTTTCAGCAAAATTCCTGCGTTGGCATTTAAAAAAATAATTTGAAAAAATTATTGACAGTGGGACGAAGGCTGCTTCTCTTTATTTTTAAAGGGATTTGATAATGACGCTTTTAATGTTTACGAATTCGGTTTAAATGTTTGTTTACTGGGAATAAACAATCAATAATCAAACTTTATTTTTAAATCTTCTTTAATCCTTTTTTAAAAAGATTTTCCAAAGCGTTTGCCAATCGGTATAACAGACTATGGGAATCAGTAAAAAAATTAAATAGATACTACGATATCTTACGATGGCGCCAAGAATGGGAACGGTATACCCGGTCATAAGCATCATTGTGAAACTAAAAAAAACGCCAAAATATATCACTGGGTCTATAAAGATCTTTTTCTTTCTGAAAAAAACAAAGAGTAAAAACAGAATTTCTATCAGGCAAATTTCCAAAGCAAAAGGAATGTATTGAATGCCTTTTGCAGTTAAATAAGGCCGCAGTAATGCGTGGTCCAAAGCCTTCGGAGCGTTAACTAAAAAGCTTTTAAAATCAGGTTGAAGCGGGGCGACTTCTATCGTTGAATTACCGGCTTTACCGATCTCTATAAAACTTTGCTGACGCGCAGTTACATAAGCGGGAAGATTGGCTCGTGGATAAATTAAACCAGAACAAAAAAATAAAATTGCTGAAAAAACATAAACAAGAGCAAACCAAAAAATAGAATGTTTTGAAAATTTTTTTGAAAGAATCCATGCAACTAACGCGGGAGTTAATGCAATAAAAACGAAATTTCTTAAAAAGAAAATCAACAGCAGAAACAATGAAACGAGCATAAGTCTTTTCCATGAATTGTGATGCTCATTTAAAATAAAAAA
>JAHEZB010000558.1 GCA_023251285.1 Chitinophagaceae bacterium
TATTCAGACTGTCGCAAATGCACAAACCATTTCTGCGTCTCCAACTATTGTAGCTCCCGGTAACCAGCAGATAATCGCAAAAGCAGATAACGGCACAAGTATAGCTTATGACACACTAAACTTTTTTGTAAACGGTTCTGTAAATGTAGCGCCACTTCCCGCCGGTGTTCAAACAGGAATTAATTATGGTCCGGATAACAAATCAGTAACGCTTGTTTTGTATGCGCCCGGCAAATCAAGAGTGGCTGTTATTGGTGAATTTCCAGGGAGTAATTGGTCAGAGCAATCAGCCTATGAAATGAATAAAACACCAGATGGAAATTCATGGTGGATCACGATAAACGGATTGACACCCGGACAGGAATATGCTTACCAGTTTATAGTGGATGGTACCTTAAAAATTGCTGATCCATATACAGAAAAGATTCTTGATCCTACAAATGACGCAGACATTTCGGCAACAACTTATCCTGGCTTAAAAGCCTATCCAACCGGGCTTACCACGGGAATTGTAAGTGTCTTACAAACTGGTCAGACACCATACAACTGGCAGGTAAATACTTTTGCAAGGCCTGATAAAAAAGGACTTGTTATTTACGAATTATTACTACGCGATTTTATTGCCAATCATGATTGGAAAACATTAAGCGACAGCATCAATTATTTTAAAAAGCTTGGGATTAATGCGATAGAAGTAATGCCCTTTAATGAATTTGAAGGAAACATCAGCTGGGGCTATAATCCAAGTTTTTATTTTGCTCCCGATAAATATTATGGCCCTGAAAATACTTTGAAAGCATTTATTGACAAATGCCATCAAAATGGGATTGCAGTAATTATGGACATTGTATTGAATCATTCTTTTGGCACATCACCGATGGTTCAGTTGTATTGGAACTCTGCTACCAACACGCCTGCAAGAAATAATCCGTGGTATGATTCGGTAACCACCCATCCTTTTAATGTTGGTTATCAATTTAACCATGATGCACCAGCCACCCGTTATTTTGTAAGCCGTGTGCTTAACCATTGGCTCAATGATTATAAAATTGATGGTTTCCGTTTTGATCTATCAAAAGGATTTACACAAACAGTAACTACAGATGTAACAACATGGGGGCATTATGATGCGGATCGTGTAGCGATTTGGAAACAATATTATGATACACTGCAGTTAAAATCGCCCGGGTCTTATTGTATCCTGGAACATTTCGCAGACAACGATGAAGAGACGGTTTTGTCAAATTATGGAATGATGCTTTGGGGAAATGAAAATTATAACTATAACCAGGCAACGATGGGATACAATACCGATTGGGATTTCAGTTATGGACTTGCATCTGTTCGTGGATGGACAAATCCTTATTTAGTTACTTATGCAGAAAGCCATGATGAAGAAAGACTGATGTATAAGAATATTCAATATGGAAATTCTTCCGGAACTTATAGTATAAAAGATACCGCTACGGCTCTAAAAAGAGAGGAATTGGCTGCAGCATTCCTTCTTACACAACCAGGACCGAAAATGATGTGGCAGTTTGGCGAATTGGGTTATGATTATTCTATAAATACTTGCGCTGATTTAACCGTTAACAACAATTGCCGCACAGATCCAAAGCCGATCCGCTGGGATTATTTGCAACAACCCAACCGGAAAAAACTACATGACGTCTACAGCGCGTTAATAAGGCTTCGCTTTGATCCAACCATGTCTGATCAGTTTGTTACCAACACTTCACACCAGGATTTTAGCGGAACAGTAAAATGGATGTACCTAAGCAAACTTGTTGTCATTGGCAATTTTGATGTTACTGCACAATCGGCATCCATCTATTTTCCATCAGATGGTACCTGGTACGATTTTCTTAATGGAACAACGATAACTGTGGCTGGAAATTCTTACACATTTACCAATTTAAATCCCGGCGAATATCATGTTTATACGAAAACGGCGGTTGTTTTGCCGGTTACTATTGTCAGTTTTACCGGCAAAAGTGAAACGAATGGAAATTTATTAAACTGGCAAATTGCGAATGAATTAAACCTAAGCTTTTATGAATTAGAAAAGAGTATCGACGGCCAAAATTTTTCTTTTGTTGCGGATATTAAAGCTACCGGCCAAAAAAATTATTCTTACACAGATCATGGTATAAATAACTCTTCTCCCATAGAATACTATCGTTTAAAAATGGTAGATATGGATGGAAAATTTCAATATAGCACGATTGTAAAAATCAAAACAAACACAAACACATGGGTTGTAAAGGTTTCTCCAAATCCTGTTTTGAATGAAATATATTTGAAAATACAATCGCCGGTTCAGGATAAGGCAATCGTGATAATTACGGATATTGCTGGAAGACAACTGCACAAGGAAAATATTTCAGTAAGCGCTGGAGATAATTCATATGAGATAAATAAAACTGCTAATTTTTCCAACGGAACTTATTTCATTTCTATTTTTTCTACCACTGCAAAACAGACAATCAAAATTATTAAAAATAAATAGTTGAAAGTTTAATCTCGAACATTTCAAATTCATTATTTAAAATAAAATAAGAGAAAAATGCCAATTCTAAAAACAGAGGATAATTCTAAAAATTCAAAAACGCTGAAAGGTTTACAGACAGAGGTCGAAAGTATAAACCGTGTAGCCATTTCTGTCGATTGCGTGATTTTTGGTTTTGATGAAAATAAATTGAAAGTGCTGCTTATTCGTTCAGACCTCAAAAAATATCAAAACAACTTTTCACTTTTGGGTGACCTGGTAAAGCCGGAAGAAGATTTAGATGCAAGCGCTTACCGGATTTTAAAACAACGAACTGGTTTAAATGATCTCTACCTTGAACAGGTACATACATTCGGCGAAGTA
>JAHEZB010000559.1 GCA_023251285.1 Chitinophagaceae bacterium
GTTCAGTTATTCGAAATAGACTACAATGCAACCACCAATAAAGCAACAGAACCTAAACAAATTACCAAAGGAGATTTTGATGTTAATGGATTGATAGCCCAAATCGGTAATAATTTAATTGTTACCCGTACGGATATGAATCATGCTTCTGAAATTTATTCGGTTGATCTTTCTACAGGAGAAATGAAACAGTTAAGCCACGTGAATGATGATGCATATAAAACTGTTGCCTTAAGTAAAACGGAACGCAGGTATATTACAACCACCGATGGGCAAAAAATGCTGGCATGGGTTATTTATCCGCCCAACTTTGATCCTTCAAAAAAATATCCTACACTTTTATATTGTCAGGGCGGCCCGCAATCTGCCTTAACACAATTTTATTCTTTCCGATGGAATTTTCAAATCATGGCGGCGCATGGATATATTGTTGTAGCTCCCAACAGAAGAGGAATGCCGGGTCATGGAGTGAAATGGAATGAACAAATAAGTTTAGATTATGGAGGACAAAACATGAAAGATTATTTAAGCGCCATTGATGAAGTTTCCAAATCTCCTTATGTAGATAAAAGCAGGTTGGGTTGCGTAGGGGCAAGTTACGGCGGATACTCGGTTTATTTTTTAGCAGGCATGCATGAAAAAAGATTCAAAAGTTTTATTGCCCACGATGGAATATTTGATTTAAAATCCATGTATGGAACAACAGAGGAATTATTTTTTGTAAATCACGATCTGGGTGGCCCTTACTGGGATGAAACAAATGCAAATGCTCAAAATGCTTACTCTAAATTTAATCCTATAAACTTTGTAAAAAAATGGGATACTCCTATCCTGTTCATCCAGGGAGGAAAAGATTATCGCATATCCATAGAACAAGGATTGGGCGCTTTTCAGGCGGCGCAACTACTTGGGATTAAAAGCAAGTTGCTCTATTTCCCGGAAGAAAACCACTGGGTAACTTACGAGCAGGATGCTTTTGTATGGCATCGGGAATTTTTTAAATGGTTACAGGAAACTTTAAAATAATAGTCATGATTACAAAAGAGGAGTTTTGTTATTTGCAGTAGGTTCTATTCTGTATTATTTTGGAACAATCTATTTTTAACAACAAAACTTTTTAATCAGGTTGCTAAAATTGAAATACAGAAATTGATGAAATTGTAAGTCGATTTACTCGTACCTCAGCGCTTCTATCGGGTCGAGCCGCGCAGCTTTCATGGCAGGATAAATGCCGGAAATAATTCCTACAGTGATACAAATTCCGATTCCGGATGTTATCCATGCCCAGGGCATGATGAAACCGGAATGCATTTGAAAAGAAGTGATGTTGCCAATACATATTCCAAGAATAATTCCGGCAACCCCTCCCATCAGGCAAATCACAATTGATTCTATCAAAAACTGCCGTTGAATATCTCCGCGAGTTGCGCCGAGTGCTTTGCGCGTTCCTATTTCCCGTGTGCGTTCTGCCACTGCAACGAGCATTATGTTCATCAAACCGATTGCTGCTCCAAGCAAGGTGATGATTCCAATAATTGTAGCGGCAAGAGTTACATATTTAATATTGTCTATAAGAATGCCGGCAAGGCTGTCGCTTTTGGTAATTTCAAAATTATCTTCTTCAACAGCTTTTAGTTTTCGTATGCTTCGCAGTAAACCCGTTGCTTCGGCAAGTGTAATGTCAAGCGTACGGGCATCGTGCGCAAGTACGTTTAGGGTGAAAGACATATTTGGTCTTGCAAAATATTGACGAACATTCGATACGGGCAGCAGGCATATCTTATCGCCGCCCATCATCATGCTGCTCCCTTTTGATTTTAATACGCCGATCACCGTATATTTTCCGCTCCCTACAGTTATCAGTTTATCAATCGGATTTTCTTTGTGTTTAAAAAGAACATTTACCAGTTCGGCGCCGAGAATTACAACGTGAGAGTTGTCTTCAATTTCCCGTGAGGTAAAATTCCTTCCCTTGCTAAGTTCATATCCTGATGTGGCGAGATAACTTTCGTCGGTACCAAGAACAAATACGTTTGGATTGGTTTTGTTTGATTCGTATTTTAAAGTTGCTGCACGAGATGCAAATGTAGAAACAGACACGGCGTCTGCATATTGAAATTCTTTTTTGAATTCCATTGCCTCATTATAAGTAATGGCAGGATACTTTCTTGGCTTATTTCCTTTCTTACCAATGTGAACAGTCATTTCGCGGTTGCGAATGGTAAAAGTATTTGCGCCCATATTCGTAAAGTTGGTAGTGATAGATGCTTTTATGCTGTCAATAGCAGTAAGAATCCCGACAAGCGCCATTATTCCGAATGCAATGATGAGCATGGTGAGAATAGTACGCAGAAGCTGGCTGCTTACCGAGCGAAGCGCGATCCGGATATTTTCTCTGAGATGAACTTTCATTTCTACCCGAATATACGAAGGATGTGAATATGTAATGGCTAAAATGGAGAATTCAGCAGATAAAATTAGTACATTCGCAACAACTAAATTTTAATTAAATGGACTTAACTAAGATCATCTCTATCTCCGGCATGAGCGGACTTTATAAAGTGGTTGCTCAGGGAAAGGGCGGTTTAATTGTTGAATCGCTTGCCGATAAAAAAAGAATTCCCGTGCAGGCAACCAATAAAATAAATATACTGGATAACATCGGTATTTTTGTGAATAGCGGAGATACAATTCCTTTGCAGGATCTGCTGAAGAAGATGTATGAAAAACAAAACGGCGCTCCTGCGCTTGATTCAAAATCATCAGACGATGAACTGAAAAGTTTTTTTGAATCTGTTTTGCCGGAATACGATAAAGAGAAAGTTCATACTTCGGATATCCGTAAAGCAATTTTGTGGTACAACCTTTTGC
>JAHEZB010000560.1 GCA_023251285.1 Chitinophagaceae bacterium
ATATCCTGTTGATGGATATGCTCCATAGGCTCCCTGATCAAAGCTGAAGGTTAATCCGGTTGTTGATGAAGTAACCGTAATGGTTGCTGTGGCATCGGAACAGGTTGGTTGTGTTACACTTGTTGTTGGTGCAACTGGTGCAGATGGTTGTGCATTTATAGTTCCACTTGTAGCCGATGAAATGCAACCTGTACTTAATTGTTTAACTGTGATATTATAAGTCGCTCCTGCAGCAACCGTAAAAGAAGCTGTTGACTGATAGGTGGTTCCATTATTGCTGTAGACATAATCAGAACCAATTGGTGCACTAACTGAAACGCTGCCATTTGCATTTGCGCAGGTTGGCTGTATCACAGAAAGAGTAGGTGGTGAAAGGTTACAACAAGAAATAACAGTTATATCTTTCGATGTACTACTGACTACTGCGGGCGTAGCTGCATCTGTAACAGTTAAAGTTACTGTGTAAGTGCCTGTTCCCGCGCCAGCTTGTGCAAAATCATAAGAAGGGTTGGAGCCAGTCATCGTTGCAACTTGTACTGAAGTTGTTTTATTGACAATTTTCCAGCTATATGAATAAGGAAGAGTTCCGCCTGTTGTTCCGCTCGTTGCATCAAGCGCATTGAAAGAATACGTTTGCGCTGTTTTGCCTGCTGAACAGGAACCTGTGGCACTAAAGTTAGGGCTTAATGGTGTAACAATTACAATTGGCGGACCACCAGGAGTAAGTGGCAGTTGTTCACAATGTGGACTTGGAGCACAAATTTGATTGTTTATAATAGGGCATACATTCTTGGCACTGCTGTTACCCCACCCAATAAATAAATTCTGTAATTCAAGCTTAGTTCCACATGTATAATTTATTGGAAAGCCACTTACATATTTTACAAATGAACCACTATTTGTTTGTGCAGGATCACAAAAAGTGAATGTAGATGAATATTGTCCATTAACTAAAATATTTCCAGCCAAACTGATTCCATACCTCGTAGTTGCATTTTGAGTAAATGAAATTTTCAAATACCCTGTTATTGCAGTCGAACCACTACAAGTTGAAGCAAGATTAATATATTGTGGTTGACCGTTAGTAGGCGTATAAGCAGGATTTAATTGAACCAATACTACAGAATCTACATGGTCATCATTTGCAGTACAACCAGTACATGGTGTGAATTGAGCGCTTGCGGTATTTAACAATAAAAAACTTGCTATTAAGCAAGTTACCATTCTGAAGAGTGACGAAAACTTAATTTTAATTTGATAAAATTGTCTTCTCTGCTGAAAAAAAAGTTTACCTGTTTCCATTTTGTTTAATTTAAATCGAAATAAAAAATGCAATAAATATGTAATCAAAAGGGGTGGAACTCTGGCCGTTATCTGTAGATTAGGATTTCAAAAAAAAATTTTGAAACAGTTAAATGTTTCGTACTGTCGAATCAAAAGGAATAAAAAAGAGGCTGTTTTTTTTTATAGAAATTGGATGAAGACCGACTATAGGAAGCCGTTAGCTTTTCTAAATTGATCAGCAAACGTAATGTTAATAAATGAAACTTGCAAACTTTTGTAATTCTTTTTTACAAAAAAATTCTTTGTAATGATGTCACGTATTTTCCTGTAAACAAACATTTATGCATATTTTCATTTTTGTTCAATAATAATTTTAAAAAAAAGCTATGCTGACTGTATCAAGATATGACGCTGAAAAATACAAAACACCAACCGGCACAAATATTTCCTGCAAAGGGTGGATACAGGAAGCAGCGCTAAGAATGTTGTTAAACAATTTGAATCCCGAAGTGGCAGAAAAACCGGATGAACTAATCGTGTATGGCGGAAGAGGAAAAGCAGCAAGAAATTTCGAAAGCCTTGATCTGATCATCAAAGCATTGAAAGAACTTGAAAATGATGAATCACTTTTGATACAAAGCGGAAAGCCCGTAGCGATGTTGAAGACCCATCCAAACGCTCCACGAATATTAATTTCGAATTCGCAACTCGTTCCCAAATGGGCAACCTGGGAAGTCTTTGATGAGCTTGAAAAAAAAGGGCTGATGATGTATGGGCAAATGACAGCGGGTTCATGGATCTATATTGGCAGCCAGGGAATTGTTCAGGGGACTTATGAAACTTTCAGCGCTGTTGCAAAAAAACATTTTAATAATTCACTGAAAAATACTTTGAGCGTTACCGCCGGACTTGGCGGCATGGGCGGTGCCCAGCCGCTTTCCATTACCATGAATGATGGCGTTTGTCTTGCTGCAGAGGTGGATGAATCGAGAATTGAAAAAAGATTGCAAACAAAATACTTAGATGAGAAGATAGAAAATATCGATGAGGCAATTGATAAAGCCATCAAGGCAAAGGAAGAAGGAAAAGCCTGGAGCATTGGTGTTCTTTGCAATGCAGTTGATTTGTTGCAAAGATTGATTGATAGAAATATTACCGTTGATGTTTTAACGGATCAAACATCGGCGCATGATCCTTTATATGGTTATGTTCCTCAGGGAATTTCTTTACAGGAAGCAGATGAGCTAAGAAAAAATAATCCAGAAAAATACACGGAGCTTTCTTATCAAACCATGAAGAAACATGTAGAGCTGATGCTTGAATTACAAACGCGTGGGGCCGTTACGTTTGATTATGGAAATAACTTAAGAGCAAGAGCTTTTGAAGCAGGATTAAAAAATGCGTTTGATTTCCCTGGTTTTGTTCCGGCTTATATCCGCCCGCTTTTCTGCGAAGGCAAAGGACCGTTTCGCTGGGCGGCCTTGAGCGGCGACCCGGAGGATATTCGCATAACCGATACCGTTATGATGGAGTTATTTCCAAAGAATGAAGGAATGATTCGCTGGATAAAAATGGCG
>JAHEZB010000561.1 GCA_023251285.1 Chitinophagaceae bacterium
TTTGGCCGCCTACAATTACCGGCTTGCCTTTCAATGAAGGATCTTTCAATATTTCTACCGAAACGAAAAAAGAATCAAGGTCAAAATGGGCAATCATAAACTCAAAAATAAAAAAATGGGATTCTTATTGAAAAGTACTAAAACTTTCGCGAGAACCCATTTTATTTAATCAATCTTAACACAGAAAAAGTTAGTATTCATCATTTAAAGCAAATACCGGCTTTCGGTACATCCATTGGCCGCCGGTAAAATCAGGGAATTCAACCGTCTGATTTCCCAATTCTATTGATTGTTCGCTCAAAGGAGTAATAGCGCTATACACAGCCGCATCATACACATCCATTGGTGTTGGCATTTTTCTTTTTATGGATTCTACAAAAGCGTGGATCACAAAAAAATCCATTCCACCGTGTCCCGCACCAGCAGTTTCTTTGCTCCACCTTGCCCACAGAGGATGATCATATTTATCAAACCATTCTTTCTCATTATCCCATTGATCATTGTTTTTGGACTTATTCTGGATGTAAACACTTTGGTTCACATCCATCCACAATCCTTCAGTGCCTTGCACCCGAAAACCGAGAGAATAAGGACGTGGAGAATTGGTATCGTGTTGCAGCAAGATCGTTTCTCCATTTGCGCAATTAATGGAAGTGGTAATGACATCTCCCGCCTTGAATTTTACTTTTGCATTCGGATGGTTTTCACCGCCGACTTTTACAACGTGATTGTGCAATCCTCTTGCTTTTGAAGAAAAAGAACATAAAGATAAAAACCGGTTTCCATGATTTATATCAATGTATTGAGCAATCGGTCCAATGCCATGTGTGGGATATAGGTCGCCATTACGATGTACGGAATGATCGGTGCGCCAATGTGCTTCAGAATATCCTTTTTCACCAAATTCTGCTCCGTGTCCATACACATGTGTTCCGTCATTAAACAAAACTTCCCGAAGATCATGCTGATAGCCGCCTTGCAAATGAATTAATTCGCCAAACAATCCCTGCCGCACCATATTCAACACAGCCATCACATCTCTTCGGTAACACACATTTTCAAGCATCATTACATGCGCTTTATTTTTTTCCGCTGCCTTCACTACATCCCAATGATCCTGCAAGGTGATTCCAAGAATAACTTCGGTGGCAACATATTTTAATCCGGCATCCAAGGCACCCATGATCATCGGTTTATGCCATTCCCACGGCGTAACAATAATTACACCGTCTAATTTTTCTTTCTGCAATAATTGTTGCCATGAATAAATATCTCCGGTATAAATTTGAGGCATTTTTTTTCCGGTTTTTTCAATGATCGCTTTTGATTCTCTTATAGCACGATCGTCCACGTCACAAATTGCCACCAGCTCCGTATCTTCTCTTCGCAACACGAGATCGAGATGGCCTTTTCCTCTGGCGCCTACACCAATAATTGCCAACCGCACTTTCGGTCCGGCACTTTTTCCGGCAAAAATATTTGTAGTAGGAAAAAAAGAAAGTCCAACTCCTGCAATGGCAGTGTTTTTGATAAAATCTTTTCTGTTCATGATAAAGTTTTCTTTTAAAGTGATATTGATAAAATAACGGAAAATTGAAAATAAAACGAATTACTTATTTATGAACATGCAACCGATTGTTTAATTTAAAAAAAAGCTGAAAGAGATGAATAAGAATATTAATAATCTTGTATCTTAAACATCAGTAAACAAATAAATATCTCACTTTTCAATTTTCACTATGACCAATTTCATTCCCATATTTCCTTTATCCATCGTGGTTTATCCGCATGAAGATTTGAATCTTCACATTTTTGAACCCAGGTATAAACAATTGATCACAGAATGTTTTGAGAAAAAAAAGGCATTTGGAATACCGGTTGTTATCAACGATAAAGTTAGTGAAATGGGCACTTTGATTGAAATAACAGAGATCAGCAAAACTTATAAAACCGGTGAAATGGATATCAAAACAAAGGGCAAAAAAGTATTCAGAGTTTTAGAAATGATTTCGCAAATTCCGGATAAATTATACAGCGGTGCAATTGTAAATTATCCACACAACCATGAGCATGGAAAAAGAATTTTAATAGACAAAGTAATTGCTGCTACCAAACAGCTCCATCAAATGCTAAATGTAAAAAAGCCTTTCCATAAAAATGAGGATGAATTATGGAGTTATGATATCGCTCATTCTGTAGGTCTTACGCTTGAAGAAGAATATGAATTGCTTCTGCTGATGAATGAATTGCAACGCCAGGAATATTTGAAACGTCATTTGGCAAAAGTAATTCCGGTAGTTGCAGAAATGGAAGCATTGAAACAAAAGATTAAATTGAACGGGCATTTTAAAAATATTACCGGATTCAAACTTTCGTAAAGCCTTCAGACTCGAACAGCATATCATGTAACGTTCTCTTTTCTAAAACCCGCAGCGTGGCATCACGCGCAATGATCATCATTTTTCTCATGCCGCAGGTTTCCTCATCGCAATCCACACATTTTTCATAGAAGTTTAAACTCACACAGGGCAATAAAGCAATAGGGCCGTTGATCACGCGGATCACGGTCGCCAGGTTTAATTTTTTCGGAGAAATCTTTAGTAGATAACCTCCACCTTTTCCTTTTCTGCTTTCTAGCAAATCCGCTTTTTTCAAATCATTTAAGATATGTTCTAAAAATTTTAACGGAATTTTTTGAGTGATGGAAATTTCCGAAATTCTTACCGGCTCCTTACCATAGTTCTCTGCTAGGTGAACTAAGGCACGAAAGGCATATTGGGTTTTTTTTGAAAGCATACTTTGAAATTATTTTGAAGCGTTAGAGCAAATTTTTTTGGCGAATATGCAAATTTATAAAATA
>JAHEZB010000562.1 GCA_023251285.1 Chitinophagaceae bacterium
GATAACAAAATCAAAAATTTATTTCAATTTCAGATAAAATTCTGAAACCGATTCTTATCAAACAAAATAAGATGATGATGTTTTTGTTCTTTTGCTGCAAACAGTTTTGTAAAGAATCATTTCACCACAAAAGTCTTTTTATCTCTTCCAATTCCCGTTAATGTTAATGACTTCCATTGTTTAGGCAAAGTAGTTTTTAACTGAACAATACCATTTGGAGTAATATCTAATCCACCGAAACCGAAAAGAACACTTTGCAAATAACCACCGGCGCCCGTAGCAAAATAAGGATTGGTTCCTCCCGCTGTTTCTGCCATTACTCCGAAAGGAGGCAACTTATTTGGGATATATGCTTTTTCAAATGCATCAAACGCTTTAGCAGGCTCGTTCAGCCTTGCATATAAAACTGCAAAAATTGCGTGTGTCATTGCAGGAGAGCCTTCGCCAATACGGCTTTCATAATATTCAAGGTCTTTTTTTATTTGTGCAGGATCTGAAATCTCTTTTAATGGATATGCAAGCAAATTCACATCCGCCTGTTTTATTTTAATCCCGTTATATCCGGCATATTCTGAAGTAACACCATTGGATAATTTTAAAATAGGAATATTTTTTTCTACATCGATCCAACCAGTATCAATCGGTTCATTCAAAATTTTTGCCGCCATTACTGCATCATTCAAATTCGCTTTTGCTGCCGCATTAGTAAAGGCGTTGTTGTCCACATTCTCCGCCCATTCATCTGCGGCAACGACGTTATTTATATCATAATGTCCTGATCCGTTTCTTTCAACACGGCTTGTCCAGAAATCCGCACACTCCTTTATAATCGGAAATCCTTTTTCACGAAGCCACATGGTGTCCTGGGTTACACAATAATAATTCCATGCAGCTATCGCTACATCAGCAGTAATATGATGCTCAAAAGGACCGCTCAATGCCCAAACCGGTGTCTCTTCATATCCGCTTGCAGCGCTTTCCCATGGATACATCGCTCCTTTAAAGCCGTGAGCAAATGCATTTTGTTTTGCTTCCGCCAATCTTTGATAACGGTATTCCAGCATGCTCTTTGCCATTTCGGGATGCAAGGCAAGTATCGCCGGAAACATCCACAATTCTGCGTCCCAAAAAACGTGGCCATTGTACCCAAGACCGCTCAAACCCATTGGTGACGGACTATAAGCGGTTCCGGATCTTACAAAAGAATATAAATGATACATGGCAGAATGAACATCGCGCTGGCTTGCTTCATCGCCATTAATTACAATATCGCTTTTCCATAAATCATTCCAGGCCGCATCATGAAATTGAATTAATTTTTTTGTTCCCTGCAGCTTTGCATAAATAACATAACGCTCGGCTTCATTCAATGGATCATCAACCTGCGCAGAAGTTATGGAGGCTCCGGCGATGGCAAAATGATAAACAGTTCCGGCTTTTAAATTCTTTTTAAATTTAGCAAGATGCATATTATTATCCCACATCTCGTGTATCAGTTCAGGCTCTGTTGCGGAAGGTTCATCAAATAAAAAAGTAGTGCACGAACCGAAAGTCAACTTCCCTGTAGGACTTTTAGCAACTGATGAAAGCAAACTTATTTTTACATGAGGGCGATCGATCTGGTTGTAATAATTCTGTACATCGCGCAGCGCGTCGGGCGCTTCCATTACGCTTGCAGGGATGATTTCAATATCTTTTTTTGCAGTGATGGTAACATCTACTAACACATTATATGGCAAATTGCGAAGGGCATAATACGTATAAGAAACAGTTGCTTTATCAAGGTAATCAAACGTGGTATTTAAACTTGCGTGTTTCATATCCAAAACCTGGCGCATATTTTTTGCATCGGCATTACCGATGCGATGACCATCAATATCAAGATTCATATCTACTAAATTAAATCCCTTCAAAAAATTACTTACCATACCACGGCCATACTGATCATAGGCGCCGTTCAAAACAACGGTCTTACATTTCAAAGGTTCGGCAGATGAAACAATTCCAATCATTCCATTGGCAACGGTTTCTCCATAATAATTATTCGGATCAATTTTATCAGCAATAATTTTCCAGTTATCTGTTTTTTGGGAAAAAGAAAGTAGCGATGTAAATGAAGTGATGGCGAGGATGAAAATCTTTTGCATTCAAAAAAGAAATTTAAAATTGAGTGTGGTTGTGTAAATATTATACCTTAGAATTCTAAGTTTATTTCTGCTTAATACCGAAAACGCATTCATCAATTCTTCACGATGGTTATTTTCCACTGCAAATTTTATAATATCTATATCTGCTGTTGCCGGCATCGTCTCCTGTATGCATATTATATCAAAACCTTCTTTCCTCAAACTCGCACTGATGCGTGCGTCAACACTTTCATCAACTATGATTAATGGAAATTTATTCAACATCTAACAATATTTCATTCCTTAAAGACACAGCGCCAAAAGAAATGCAGGCAAGAATTGATTCGTTATTTAAAAAAGGATACGCTTCTAAAAGCTCTTCAATCGATTCTCCTGCTCCTATTTTTTCTAAGATAAGATCAACTGCAACGCGTTTCCCTTTTATTACTGCCTTACTACCCAAAACGCCTGGCTTTTGTTCAATATAATCGGCTATCATAAAATTAATTTAATTAAAGTTACAAATATAATGACGGATGAAACATTGATTATTGATTACCCAGCAAACAAAGAAATAATAAAAAATTCATGTTTTAAAAAAATAGCAGGATCACGTTTTTGTCATAAAGATTTTTTCTGTGTTACTTGCATTATTCAATTGTGAACCGTTATCTTTAATTTACAATACCATTTCTATTCCTTACTCAAATCGCCGTTTAATGAAGCAAATTT
>JAHEZB010000034.1 GCA_023251285.1 Chitinophagaceae bacterium
TTCCGCAAAAAAGTATGGATTGCTGTAAGCATCACTTCATTAATGGTGGTATTTCTTTTCCTGTTTCAGATTTTGTTTAACGTCCTTTTATTAATTCTTGCCGGCGCATTAATTGCACTTTATTTTTATGGAGTAGCCGGAATTTTTGAAAGAAAATTCCATTGCTCTTCAAGAACGGCAATTATACTTTCTGTTATTATAAATTTGCTGCTTTTGGCCGGAACAGTTTGGTTTATTGGAGCAAGAATTCAGGCACAAACTTCAGAACTTGCGCAAACCCTTCCTTCTACAATAGGACAAGTAAAAGAACAGATCGGCAGTACCGCACTTGGCAGCCAGTTACTTCAGCAATTCAATGCCTCAGGCGATTCTACCAAAACCTTGTCCATGGTAAAGCGCTTTTTTTCGTCCAGTTTTGGCATTCTCAGCGATCTGTATATTGTAGCACTCATCGCCATTTTTTTTATCGTTTCGCCAAAGGTTTACACAGATGGGATGATTAAATTACTTCCTGCAAAAGCAAAAGAGAAAGGCGCTGATATTATCGATAAGATTGGAGATATTTTGAAAAAGTGGTTGAAAGCGCAATTGTTCGGAATGCTTTTTATCGGTGTATTAACGGCAATAGGGCTGCTCATTATTGGGATTCCAATGGTTCTTCCATTATCTATCATAGCCGGTTTGCTCAATGTTATCCCCAATTTCGGGCCATTGATTGCGTTGGTTCCCGGAGTTTTAATTGGTTTGTTGCAAAGTACCACCACAGCCATAATCATTGCCTGCATGTACACTTTTATCCAAATCATTCAAACAGCAGTTTCCCAGCCGTTGCTTCAAAAAAAAATGATCAATATTTCGCCGGCATTGGTAATTATCGGCCAGGTCGCTTTTGGTTTATTAGCCGGTTTCTGGGGAGTTTTACTCGCAACGCCGCTTATTGCCATTTTGATAATTCTTATTCAGGAACTTTATATAAAGGAACAATAAAAAATGGTTCGTTTTTTTTTGGAATAATGATTGCACTTCTCTTCATTTATTCTTCAATTTTAAAAACGCATTTTATGAAACACAGTCTTAATGAATTAGAAGGATTCACGTTGAAAGAAACCGATGGGGATATCGGCAAAGTAGAAGATTTTTATTTTGACGATCAGAGTTGGACCATCCGGTATTTGGTTGTAAGGACCGGTGGTTGGCTCTCCGGCCGAAAGGTGCTGATTTCACCTTCCGTATTACAACAACCAGATTGGGAAAATAAAACATTTCCGGTTAATCTTACAAAAACACAAATTGAAAATAGCCCTGACATTGATACCGATAAGCCAGTTTCGCGACAGCAGGAAGAACAACTGGCTTCCTATTATCCCTGGGAAGGATATTGGGGAGGCGACCCCGATGAACATGGGGCAGGAATATTTGGAACAATGCCTAGTGAACTTTATGAAAGTGAAAATGTGCCCGTAGAGAACGCCGGAAATACTGTAACTGACGAACACAGTGATCCCCATCTAAGAAGCGCGGATGAAGTGAAAGGCTATGCCATCCATACCACAGACGGGCAAGTCGGAAAAGTGGATGATTTTATTGTAGATGATAGAAACTGGAAAATCAGCTATCTGGTAGTAGATACCGGAACCTGGCTCGATAGGGACAAGGTTTTATTGTCCACTAAATGGATTACCGGGGTTAAATGGGATAATTCGGTAGTGATCGTAAACATTTCTACTGATGCTGTACAAAATAGTCCGGATTATGATGATTCGCAATTGAATAATGATGTTTATGAAAAGAATTTGTATGATCATTATGGAAAAGATATGACCGCATAATAGCCAAAAGCTTCGGTTTATTTTTCAATAAAAAATGCAAAAGCAATTTTCCAGTTGATGCAACTGTTTCAACAAAGCAATAAATATCGTTGATTCATGTTTCTATTTTCAAAATATAAACAAGTATGCCCGGAAGCATGCCAAAGTTTATTTTTACATAAAAAACAAAATCATGAACGCTTTGATTATTGTGGATGTTCAAAACGATTTTTTGCCCGGTGGCCTACTTGCTGTAAACGAAGGGGATACAATCATTCCGGCGATCAATACTTTGCAAAATGATTTTGATCTCGTGGTCGCTACTCAGGATTGGCATCCTGCAGATCATAAAAGTTTTGCTTCTGCGCATCCCGGAAAAAAAGTCTTTGATGAAATAAATTTGGACGGACTTCCACAGGTTTTATGGCCCGACCATTGCGTGCAGGAAAGTTATGGCGCTCAATTTTCTTCACTTTTGCATACAAAAAAAATCGAAGCGATCTTCAGAAAAGGAATGGATAAAAATATAGACAGCTACAGCGGTTTTTTTGATAATGGCAAAAAGAAAGCTACGGGTATGGGCGACTATCTGAAAGGAAGAGGCGTAACGGAAATCTCGGTTTGTGGACTGGCAGCAGATTATTGTGTGTATTTTACCGCCCTCGACGGGATGGAACTTGGTTTTGAATCAACAATAGTTGCGAATGCTACAAAACCGATTCATCCCGAAAATTTTAAAAAACTATTGGAAAATTTTCAGAAAAAAGAGAAGCAAAATCGCATAAGCTTTTAGTCATTTTAATAATAAAGGCTGCCTTCCGGCAACCTTTATTTAAAAACAAATTTTCTTATGGATTTCCCTCGTGAGTCTGCCGTTGTGGCCTGAGCGTTTCTTCCACTTCATTTTTAAATTTAGTGTACTGATCTGCTGTAAAAATAGTTTGTAATCTCGCATCCCTGTCCTGCATCAGCTTTTGAAAAGCGCTTCTGTCAGGTCTGTTGCCGGATGCCTGTGCGTCCTGGAACATTTTCATTTGTGCTGTGTAATAATCGGTAAAAACACTATCCGTGCGGCTTGCCTGCGAAGCATCCAGGTTTAAGGGCGTAGTAATTTTGTCCATTGTTGCTTTTACTCTTTCAGGTACGGTGCGGCGTTGCATTCCCTGGGCATAAATGCCCGTTGTTGCGATTAAAATTAACGCAAACAACATGCTCATTTTTCTTTTCATGAATTTTTAATTTTTGTTTTTTTAAAGTTATTATATGAAAAATTTAAAATTATTTCTTGTTTTCCCGGTTATCTTTCCCAGGGCGGCCAACCATTCTTGTCACTACTTTTTTTATCACAGAATCGAACTTCTGCGTTTGTTCAGGCGTGCAAATATTTCTGATGTTTTTAAAGTAATTGAACATTTGCATATCTAATGTTCTTTGTTTTTGAGCAATGGCATCCGCATCTGCTTTTATTAATGAATCCGGCAGGTTTGAAGAATCAATTAACCCATAAAAGTCTTTCTTTGCATTTCTTACTTCATTAAATAAAGGCTTTACTTTTTCCATTTGTTCCTTTCTCAAAAGTTGGTATTTGTCCAACTGGTCTTTGGAAAAACCAACTTCATTTTGAAGAGAAGTGTACATGCCATTTGTTTCGTGGTTTCTGGATCTTCTGTCAGCAGGTTTACCGAGCAAAATAAAAAATACCAGCATCACAATATTGGTTATCAAAAGGAAAAGGATAATCGTAACAAGAGATTTTGTTTTCGTAGTTTGGTTCATTATGGTTTTGTATTTACAAATTCATAAAAATTAGAACTCACCAGGTTGTATTCGTCTGCTGTGGCAAGTTCATTATTTTGTTGTGATATAGAATTTGTTGTGGAGTTTGTCGAAGTTGATGAAGAAAAAATCACTGCTGCATTAATAATAACAATCAAGCAAATGCATGCAAATGAAACCATCGGCTTTGCTACAAAAGAAGAAATCTCTTCCCAGGTACTTTTTTGATTTTGCATCCTTGCTTCTAATCGGGTGAAGAAAAACGGCCGTGGGGATGCTTTTTCAATTCCATCAAAACTCTTCAATGCTTCTTCAATTTTCTTATTGAATTTTTCTTCCATGATTTTTATTTTTTTTATTAGAAAGTTGATCTGATGTATTTTAAATTTTACTTTTTATTGTAAGACATTCATCTTCGTTTATTTACCTTTTTTAGACGCTGTTTCATCAAAAAACCTTCATGCTTTTTCTTATTGTTAATCCAATTTTTCATAATATTCTTTCAAATTTTTTTGCAAATTTTTTTTTGCTCTTTGAAGCAACGCATCTACAGCAGATTCAGTGCATTCCATTACTTCAGCAATTTCACGATAACTTAAATTCTCAGTTTTGTTCAGGATAAAAGCGGTTTTTTGATTTACCGGCAATTGGTCTACTGCTTTAAAAAGAATAGCTGCATTTTCTTTATTTTCCATCTTTACCCCGGGGTGAAAAAAATCCGGCGGTTCAATCATTTGGCCATCATTTTTCCCATACAAACTCTGGATAAACGCAAATCTTTTTTTTCTCTTTTTCTTCCTGATGTGATCCAGTGCCTTTGACACGGTGATCCTGTAAAGCCATGTAGAAAATTTTGATTCTTCCTTAAAAGATAAAATTGATTCGTACACCTGCATAAACACTTCCTGAGCTGTATCTTCAGCATCTTCCATATTTTGTAAAAGACCTAACGCAGTATTGTAAACCATACCTTGCCAGGTTTCTACCACTATTTTAAAAGCTTCCCTGTCTTTTTTTTTCAGCAGGGCAATCAATTCCCTTTCATTCAAAGCAACGTGTTTATATACTAAAGTGAAGGTCCGCCTGGGCCACGATTTCCACCAAATGGCATCTGACCGGGGCCACCGAATCTGCGAAAATTCCTCTCGCCATCCTGATTGGTTTGAGGCTTTCCTTTTCCGAAGTTCCTCAATTTGTAGGTAAATGTCAGCATAAAATATTGTTGCAATACCTGGTTCTGCACATCCTGTATGTAAGAATCTGTCACATTACGCGTGATGCTTTTGTTTTGTTTTAGTAAATCAAAAACCGAAAGTTTCAATTCGCCATTTTGATTCTTTAAAAATTTTTGTCCGATGGCAATATTCCATAACCAAAAGTTCGTATTCAATCCAGCCGATAATCCTTTATAAGTTTCATTCGATAAATCATTGTTAAAGAAGAATCCCTTTTTTGTAAGGAGGTTTGCACTTACTCCGGCTGAAGAAGTGAAATAATTATTGTTGAGCGAAGGTTGAATCGTATTTTTTACGGTATTGATATTTGCAGAATAAGACAAATTAAAATCAACATATTCACTGATATTACTTGACAAAACTGCACCTATATTGTAATTGAAATTGTTGGAAACGTTTTTAATATTATTCAGTAAGCCCGGAAGCTTTGAATAACTGATGCCGCCATTCCAGTTCAAATTAGATTTCATAAATGTTAAAGGCATTCCGAAAGTAAAGAAAGACCTGGCGCTAATATATCCATTCAAATTTACAGGTTTTGAAATCTGAGAACCTCTATGAAGCGTGATCGTATTTGACAACACCGAATCTTTAGATGCAGTATAGGTTGCATTTGCTACGTAATCATTTGTCGATTGCAGGAAAACATTGGCAAAAAAGGTTTTGCTTTTCGGTGCATCTGTATAATTATATCGCAAAATCACCCTATTAGAATATTGTTGTTGCAGATCAGGATTTCCGGTGGATAAAAAAAGTGGATTTGAGTTATTAATAACATTCTGCAATTGATTTACAGATGGAGGCGATACCGATCCACGATAGATAACCCTTAAATTACTTTTTGAAGAAAATTTAAATCTTGCAAAAGCATTTGCAAGAAAATTACTGTAAGTATTATCAATATGCCCGGCCTGGGGAAATACCTGGTCACTTTTTAATTCACTATACTGATAAGAAACACCCGCAGACAACATGTTATTTCTGTCGCCGTTGCGAATGGTAATTCCTGCATTTTGTGTATTATAAGTATTATTAAAAACATTGCTGAGGCTGGTATCTAACAAAGAATATTTAGAATCAATGTTGTCAAAATAATAAGTGCGCTGATCTGCCTGGCTTGTCTGGAAAGCCGGATTATAATTCGCTTGTATTTGCGTTTTTTGTCCGATTGGTTCTGTGTAAACCAAATTAAAACTATACTGATTTACGTTGCTTTTTTGATTCGATACTTGTTTAGTAGTATCTGTAGACAAAGGTTTATAATACTCGTTTACAGCGTTTAAAAAATTCTGGCCGTTTTTATTATTAAAATTGGTGTTTATTCCGAGAGAAATACTGCGCCCTCGTTTTGGAAAAGCATGCCGGTACAAAACTTCATTACTGATGCTGTAGCCATGATTATCGCTGGTGAGGTCATTTGCTGTTCTGCTGGAAGTATCGAGGCGCTCCGGATCTACATAAAAGTTTCCGTTTACAAAATTGGTAGAATTGTTTGTTTGAAAATTCAGATTCGAAGCGATTAAAAGTGTATTGGCAGAATCGATTTTATAATTCAACCTGAAATTAGCCCGGTTATTATTGTTATGCGCGTCTGAAAGTGTATTTTCATCATAATAAGAGCTGCTGTCTTTCTTCAAAATATTTTGCTGTTGAACCGTTTGGTTATTGGAAGTATTGCTGTTATTGAAAAAGTAGCTGGCGGTTACATCGATTTTCTTTCCCCAGGCATCACTGTAATTGATGCCAATCGCATCGGTTTTTGCAATACCATTTTGTTGCCCTACTGTAAAGTTTCCTGCTCCTCCGCCTCTTTGTCCGCCACCGCCACGACGGCCTGCGCCGGAAACACCCAGTAGATCCTGCGAAGAAAAATTCTGCTGATTTACATTATTAAATAATCCAACTAATGAAATTCTTCGTGCATTATTGAAAAAACTGACATTTCCACCCGCACTATACCGATCGTCGGTTCCGTATCCAGCATAGATGCGTCCAAATTGGCCGGTACGCATATCTTTTTTTGTTACAATATTGATCGCTTTCGTTGTATTTCCATCGTCAAAGCCCGTAAGTTGTGCCTGGTCGCTGAGTTTATCAAAAACCTGGATTTTATCAATCACTTCCGAAGGAAGATTGCGAAGCGTGGCGGTCGCATCGGTTCCAAAAAAATCGCGTCCATCAACTGTTACTTTTTGAACAGTTTCGCCCTGCGCAGTTACCGTACCACTTTTATCTACAGTAATTCCAGGCATTTTTTTAATAAGATCTTCTGCTGTGGCATCCGGATTTACTTTATACTGGCTTGCTGCAAATTGCACAGTATCGTTAATGACTTTTACCGCTGAATTATCTTTAATCACAACAGTAGCAAGAGTTTCAGCGCTTTTGGACATATTCACATTTCCAACATTTATATCCTGGCCGGCTACTGCTATTTTTTTTGAAAAATTAGAATAACCAACCGAAGAAACTGATAAAGTATAAGATCCAGCGCCGACATTTTTAAAAGTAAAATCGCCTTCCGAATCACTTACGGTTAGCAATGCTTTAGCAGTAGAATCAGCCGGAGATAATTTAATTGTTGCATTTGATAAAGGAGTACTGGTTGACGCATCTTCAATGGTTCCCGAAACGGATTGTGCACTTGCATTCAAAGAGATAATTGCCAGCAGAAGGGTAAGAATTTTATACATAAAAATATTAATTAAAACATTTGACGATGTAATCATTTAAAACCTTCGCTCCGATTTAATTTTAGAATGAACTGCAACGAAGAAACAAATAAGTGGATTTTTCATTTTCAATTTTTCTTTGAAAATGACTTTTATCTTTTGTTAACGGAAACAAAAACCATTTCAATTATCTTGCAGTCCCAAAATCAAAAAAGATAGTTATGGAATATAATAAGTTAGTTTCAGTTACCGGATTACCTGGTTTGTTCGAATTGTTATCATCAAAATCTGACGGAGCTGTGGTTCGTTCTTTAGAAGATAACAGCAGCAAATTTGTCAGTACACGGCAGCACAATTTCTCACAACTGGAAAGCATAGAAGTTTATACGACAAAAGATAACACGACGCTTGCAGAAGTATTTGAAGCGATGAAAAAAAGTGAAGAGAAAACTCCTGATGCCAACGCCGATGCCAAAACATTAAAGGCTTACTTCGAAAAAGTTTATCCTGATTTGGATTTTGAAAGAGTATATACCAGTGATATGAAAAAAATGGTGAAATGGTTTAATATCATTGATAAAAATAACATTGAAATAAAAGTAAGAACGGAAGAGGAAAAAGAAGCAGCAGCGGAGTTGAAAAATTCAAAACCAATGCAGGTAGATAATCCAAATGTAAAAAACTCAAAACCCCAGCAGACGAATCCAAGAAAGATTGAGAGCAGGGGAGTAAAGTAATTGTTGCATTGTTTTATTGTTGAATTGTTATTTAAACAAGCAATTCATCAGCTTCATATAGAAACAGAAACTCCAATTATTCATTGGTTTGCTGAAACTTTTGATTCTTAGTTCTTAAATCTGAATTCTGAATTCCCAATTCGAAATTCTTAAAACCGTCCACAATGACAGCAGACATACAAAAAATTCCAAGGCATTTTCTTCCTGAAGATTTAACCGTTTCTGATTGGGAAACGATTGAGCCTTATTTTAACGATCTTTTGGAAAGAAAAATTGATTCAAAAGAGGCAATGGAAAAATGGCTGAAAGATATGAGTGAACTGGAAGCTGTGATCAGCGAAGATTCGTGTTGGCGGCAGATAAAAATGACCTGCGATACGACGGATAAAAAGCTGGAAGAATCTTTCAATTTCTTTTGTATGGAAATTCAGCCAAAGATTCAACCTTATGCTTTTGCATTGAATAAAAAACTGGTCGAATCTCCTTTTACCAAAGAATTAGACCAGGAAAAGTTTTTTACCTATCTGCGCTCGATCAGAAAAAGTATTGAACTTTTTCGGGAAGAAAATATTCCGATTCATGCAGAACTGGCTATGCTCCAGCAACAATACGGTGTTATTACCGGAAGGATGACGATAGAAGTTGAAGGGAAAACATATACGCTGCAACAGGCATCCAAATTTTTTGAAAGCCATGACCGAAAATTGCGTGAAGAAATTTACAGGAAAGTAAATGAGCGGAGATTGCAGGATAAAGATGAATTGAATAAACTATTTACAGAATTAATTACCCGAAGAAACCAGGAAGCGCTGAATGCCGGTTTTGAAAACTACCGCGATTATAAATTCAAAGAACTGGGTCGTTTTGACTATACCAAAGAAGATACTTTTCGTTTCCATGAATCCGTAAAACTTCATGTAGTGCCTTTGGTGAATAAAATTTATCAAAAGAAAAAAGAAAAATTAAAGCTGGATGTTTTGAGGCCGTGGGATGTAGAGGCAGAGCCGGAAGGAACAGAACCGTTAACGCCGTTTGAAACAGGAGCGGAGTTATTGAATAAATCGATTGAGGTTTTTACAAAGCTTCGGCCGTTTTTTGGAGATTGCCTTCGGCAGATGAATGCAATGAAGCGCCTTGATGTGGAAAGCAGGCAAGGAAAGGCTCCCGGCGGCTATAACATGCCGCTTGCTGAAACCGGTGCACCATTTATTTTTATGAACGCGGCGCGTTCGATGCATGATGTAACTACCATGGTTCATGAGGGCGGCCATGCGATTCAATCTTTTTTAACTCACTCGCTTGAATTGAGCTCCTTTAAAGATTATCCGATGGAAATCGCTGAAGTGGCGAGTATGGCGATGGAGCTTTTTTCTATGGATCATTGGGATGTCTTCTTTCAAAATAAAGAAGATTTAAAAAGAGCCAAAGAACATCAGTTGGAAAGGGTAATTACCATCTTCCCATGGATTGCGGTCATAGATAAGTTTCAACATTGGATTTATGAAAATCCAAATCATTCCCCGGAAGAAAGGTCACAGAAATGGGTAGAAATATTTCATGAATTTTCTGACAATGTTATTGATTATTCCGGCCTTGAAAAGTACGTAGAAAACGGCTGGCAGAAACAATTGCATTTGTATGAAGTGCCGTTTTATTATATTGAATACGGCATTGCGCAACTCGGCGCTATTGGTCTGTGGATGCAATACAAAAAAGACCCGGAAAAGGCTTTGGATAATTATGTAAATGCATTAAGCCTTGGCGGTACGAAAACGCTGCCCGAACTGTATAAAACTGCCGGGTTGAAGTTTGATTTTTCTCCCGAAAACATTAAAACATTGATGGAATTTGTGAATGAGGAGATGGAGAAGTTAGAATAGTAAAACCGGATTTTTTATAAAAATTTACAAATGGAATAGTGAAAAGCTGTTCCATTTTTTTTTATTTTATTCTGGATTGCACCTCTTTCCTTTATCCAACAATTCGCAATTACGAAAATGCAGTTCCTCAATTCGTAAAGTGATTTTTCATTTTGAA
>JAHEZB010000035.1:0-4258 GCA_023251285.1 Chitinophagaceae bacterium
GGAATTATTGCGAATATTCCCGGATTTTCACTGGTCGAGCAAGGGGCTCCCATGTATGCATTTTATGGGTATAAGGTAACTGGAATTTTTCAAACAGGCGATGATATCGCCCATTCCGCTTAACCTACTGCAAAACCTGGATGGCCTAAATTTCTTGATGCTAATGGAGATGGAAAAATTGATGCAAGTGATAGGGTGATTCTTGGCAATCCTTATCCTGATTTTACCTATAGCTTTAATAATTCATTTAGTTACAAGAATTTTGGACTCAATATTTTCTTCCTGGGGGTTCAAGGCATCAAAACCTTTAATGGAAATATTGTTGAATCAATGTTTCCTATCAATTTCAACAGGAATATCATCAGTAAATATTACATTGACCGCTGGACTCCTGAAAATCCAAACACCGGTTATCCTTCGGGCGTAAATTCCGCGATTTATTTCGGGAACGGTAAAATGATCAATTCATATAGTATCCAGGATGCATCGTACTTGCGTTTAAAAAATGTCACTTTAACTTATAATATGACGCTTAATAACACTCGTACATTCAAGTCGGTTCAGTTCCTACTAACTGGAGAAAATCTTGTAACTTTTACCAAATTCATGGGATATGATCCGGCAGGAAATCAAACTGGTGACGGATCAAACGTAGCAAAGAGTAGCTACAACAATTATCCCCTTGCACGAGTTTATAGCATTGGCGCCAACGTCACTTTTTAGCCATAACATTAATAACATTTTTATGAAAAATATTTATATCAAATTAGGAGCAATTGCGATGATTCTTTTATTTTCCTCATCCTGTAAAAAATTTTTAAAAGAAGAAGTTTATACTCAATATGATCCGCAATCTTTTTTACAGAATGAACAGGGCATTAACAGCGTTTTAAATGCTGCCTACAGTAACATGGAAGTGACTTCAAACATGAGGGAATTGATGTATACCTTAAATGAATTTCCGGGGGATATTATGTGGGAGTGGGGTGGCAGTTTTGCGAATAGTGCCATCTTGTATATGTCTTTCAACTGGGATCCGCAGCAAGGATTTTTGCGAAGTGCATGGACAAATTTTTATGTTAGTATTCGAAACGCCAATTCCTTATTGGATAATATTGACAACGTAACTTCCATCTCGGCTGATAAGGTAAAAGAGTTTAAAGCAGAAGCCCGGTTTATCCGTGCAGAGGATTATTATTCTCTTTGGCAGCTTTTCGGCCCTGTACCACTGACTACTACCACCGATAGTTTAAGTCTGCAGCCTTCCAGACCCACTGATGATGAATTCAATACTTTTATAACAACTGAATTTCAGGCAGCAGCAGCTGATTTACCTACAACACAAGCACTGTATGGAAAAGCAACAAAAGGAGCAGCGCTCGCTTTACTTGCTGAATATTATCTTAACTCACATCAATGGCAACAAGCTGCTGACTTCAATAAACAAGTAATGGATTTGAATTTATATAGTTTATATACCGGAGATATTGCTAATCAGTTTGCAGTTCAGAACGAACAAAACAGTAGTGTTGTTTTTACCAGTCCTGCTTTAACTACCCTACATGGTAATCTTTATATGCCGCATGCATTTCCTCCTAACTATCCAATACAAAGCAATTGGATAAATTACGGCGCACAAATTTGTGTATATAATAATTGGGTTCAAACTTATAATCCGAGTGATAAAAGATTGCAGTGGTTTCTCTTCAATTATACTGATGTAAACGGAAAGTATCACAATTTACTTAATCCTGCTGATCCGGGTAAGGCGGTACGTTGTTTTAAGTATGTACCGGATCCAAATGCGATTTCTGAAAGTAATGGGAATGATGTGCCTGTCATTCGTTATGCTGAAGTTTTGCTTAATAGATCTGAAGCATTAAACGAGCTTAACGGCCCTAATCAGGAATCTATAGATTTATTAAATCAAATTCGGGAAAGGGCGGGAGTTCCGCAATACAGCCTTTCAGATTTTTCGTCAAAGGAAGCGCTACGCGATTCGCTTTTGCAGGAACGGGGATGGGAATTTGTGGCGGAAGGGAAAAGAAGAATGGATTTGATTCGTCAGGGAAAACTTATTTCACGGGCGCAGGCAAGGGGGGCAACTGATGCGAAAGATTATATGACGAGGTATCCTATTCCTTTAAACGAAATTAGTGCAAATCCTAATCTACAACAGAACCCGGGGTATTAGAAATTTCGGAAAAACTCATTCCGCGGGTTTTGATTCCCGCAGTAGTATCTTACTTCATAGCTAAAGCTTGACGGTCCTATTTGGATTAAATAAATCAGGCAGAATTTTTTATATAAATTGAGAACAAGAAAGTTTAATTACAAAATTTTGATAACATGGGTATTTTAAAAAAAACCGCTTGTATTTTCTCCCTTTTTTTTATTAGCTATAAAGGGATTTGCCAAATAAACAGTGTCAAGCATCCAAACATTATAGTATTTCTCGTGGACGATATGGGTTGGATGGACACTTCTGTTCCCTTTTATGACAGTACTATGCCATTAAACAATCGTTATCATACACCTAACATGCAGCGTCTGGCAAGCGAAGGTGTAAAATTTGTAAATGCTTATGCACAACCGGTTTGCACACCATCACGCAGCAGCATGATGAGTGGTATGAATTCAGCACGGACACACATTACCAACTGGACAGCACCTAATAAAGGAGAAGATGCGGATGAACCAGATGGTGAGATTGCCCCGCTTAATTGGAATAAAAATGGTTTAAATCCGGATACTACTGCTAAAGATATGTCGCATGCTACGCCGTTTCCCAAGCTTTTAAGAGATGCTGGTTATTATACCATTCAAGTAGGTAAAGCGCATTGGGGTGCAACAGGAACGCCAGCCGCCAATCCTCATAATTTTGGTTTCATGGTGAATATTGCCGGACATGCAGGCGGGAATCCGCAGAGTTATTTATCCGAACAACGATATGGCAATATGCCCCGAAAAGCGCAACCACAAGCTGTTCCTGATTTGGAACAATATTACAACACCGGTACTTTTTTAACAGAAGCTTTAACACGCGAAGCCATTAAGGCGATTGAAGTGCCGATTAAAAGAAAGGAGTTTTTTTATTTAAACATGTGCAACTATGCTGTACACACGCCTATCATGGCTGATCCGAGATTCGTGCAAAAATATTATGATGAAGGATTAGATAGTATTGAAGCAAAATATGCAAGCCTGATAGAAGGCATGGATAAAAGCTTGGGTGATATCATGGATTATTTAAAGCAGAAAGGTATTGATAAAAACACCATCATTATTTTTATGAGTGATAACGGCGGCCTTGATCAACACCAACGTGGCGGCCCCGGTAATACACATAATTATCCTTTAAAATCCGGCAAAGGTTCTGTGTATGAAGGTGGTATTCGTGAGCCAATGATTGTAAAATGGGCGGGAGTTGTTCAACCAAATACGGTGAATAAAAACCCGGTTATCATCGAAGATTTCTTTCCTTCTATTTTGGAAATGGCAGGCGTGCAACCTCATAGTATCATACAAAAAATGGACGGACAAAGTTTTGTGTCTTATCTGAAAAATACAACACTTAAGGAAGCAGACAGGCCTTTGATTTTTCATTATCCCAATAAATGGATTAATATCAGCTTAAGCGATGAAGCAAAGTATGGAATCAATTATTTTACAGCTATGCGTTATGGTAATTGGAAACTTATCTACCGCATCCGCAATCAAAAATTTGAGTTGTATCATATTTCAAAAGATATAAGAGAAGAAAATGATCTTGTCAATGAAAATCCGGCTGAAGTAAAAAAGCTTGCAATGCTTTTAGGTAAAACATTGAAGGAACGCAATGCACAAATGCCAATCAACAGAGCAACAGGAAAGCCGGCGCCTTTCCCAGATGAAATAATAAAATAAGAGCAAAGAAGATCAACCTCTTTTTAAAATTGTTAAGCAGCCAGTCTACTAAAACTCAAAAGTTCATGTTTTGAAATTGAGACGCTCAATTCGTTAGATGTTTTTCTATCCTTTTGGAACCGGCGAAATGAATTAAAACTTCAGGGTTCAATTGCCGCCTATCTGCATACGAGTATTCGTTATAAATGCAGCAATTCGTCAATTCTTTTTGTAAAAATTGTAAAATAATAATTTAAATAAAATAACTATGAAACAAATAAATTTGAAAACAATCGTCAAATTGAAAGGAATTTTTTTAGTATTAGTTCTAAGTGTTACGGTTTGTTTTTTTTTATTTTCATTCGGAGAGTTA
>JAHEZB010000035.1:4268-10119 GCA_023251285.1 Chitinophagaceae bacterium
AGAGGACGCCACCAAATATTATTATTCTTCTTGCCGATCAATGGCGGGGACAGTCGCTTGGTTTTTTAAATGAGGATCCGGTGTTTACCCCACACCTTGATTCGCTGGCAAAACACAGTTTAGTATTGAAAAACTTTATCAGCAATTATCCCGTTTGCGCTCCTGCCCGGGGAATGTTGATGACTGGCCAATATCCTCTTACCAATAATGTGTACGATAATATAGAAACTTTATCTGCGCCTTATGGTGTAGAATTGAGGACTGATGCAGATTGCTGGTCTGACGTGTTAAAGCAAAACGGATATTCTCTGGGTTATATTGGTAAGTGGCATCTGGATGCTCCCCATTTACCCTACATTAATACTTCCAATAATAGTGGTAAGGTAAAATGGAACGAATGGACACCACCCAATCGCCGTCATGGTTTTGACTTTTGGTATTCCTACGGTACTTATGATGTTCACACCAAGCCTATGTATTGGGACACACATGCCGACAGAATGGATTTTCATTATGTCGACGAATGGGAGCCACAGCATGATATTAATAAAGCCATTGAATTTTTAGAAAATAAAAATGGGGATTTCCGTAAGGCAAATAATCCATTCGGTTTGGTAGTATCCATGAATCCGCCACATACTGATTATCGGCTTGTACCTGAAAAATATTATGATATTTATAAAGATATACCAATTGATTCTTTTTTAAAGGATCCTAATATTCCTGCTGCGAATACGGCAATGGGGAAGGCCTACAGGCAAGATATTAAATATTATAATGCTGGTATCACGGGAGTGGATGATCAAATTGGGCGCTTGTTCTCTTATTTAAAACAAAACAATTTGGATAAGAATACTATTATTCTTTTTATTTCTGATCATGGCAATTGTCTCGGTAAACACAACCAGATTACCAAAAACAATTTTTATGAAGAGTCACTTCGGGTGCCTTTTATGCTTTTTTGGAAAGGACATATCTCAACTGGCGTTGACAGTAATTGTTTGCTATCTTACCCGGACATTTACGCTACATTGTTAGATATGATGGGACTAAAAAATAAAATTCCCAAAACTGTTCAGGGTAAAAGCTATGCTTCATATATCCTTAATAGAAAAGGGGTATTTCCTCAAGCACAATTTATTATGGGTAACATTACAGCACCCGATTTGCAAACAGGTTTTCGGGGAGTTCGCACCCTACAATATAAACTGGCATTTTCCAAGAAGAATGCCTCAGATTCTTTGCATGGCTATTTATTCGATCTGGAAAAAGACCCTTTCGAAATGAATAATTTGTATGGTCAATTCCCTTCCGTACAAAAAACCTTAAAAAGTGAATTAAAATCATGGTTAAGAAAAAATAATGACCCATTTGCTCAATTATTTTTTTAATGAACTTTTAATTTTGACACTATCTGGAGGGAAACAATTAATTCTCTTTGCCTAGGTTAAAAACAGACAGCTACACATGCCTGGCGCTGATTGCTTCTTATCCAAATTTATCATGTACCAAAAAGCAATATTATGTTTCACCACAATATGCACCAGATAGCCTGGATGACGTTCTTTGTGTGGCAAATGATTCTACGTGGCTCTTTCTGGATAAAATATTTACACAGGTTGCACAGTTATTTCCCTATGAATATATCCATACCGGCGGAGATGAAGCCAACAGGCAATTTTGGATGAAAGATCCAAAAGATGTAGCATTAATGAAAAAAGAAGGATTAAAAACTCCTGCTGAATTGCAAAGTTATTTTGAAAAGAAGCTGGAGAAACTGATTATTTCAAAAGGTAAAAAAATGATTGGATGGGATGAAATAGTAGAAGGTGGTTTAGCTCCGGAAGCGGTGGTAATGAGTTGGCGCGGAATGAAAGGAGGAATTGACGGTGCGGAAATGGTGCATGAAGTAATTATGACACCGATACTTGAGACATATTTAAGCCGCAAACAAGGTGATCCTTCGGTAGAACCTTTTGGGCCCGGGATTTTGAGATTGAGTACCTGTTATCAATTTGAACCTATACCAAACGGTGTAGATCCGAAATATATTTTAGGCGGTCAGGCTAGTACATGGACAGAAAAAATTCCAAATTATCGCCATTTGGGATATATGACATGGCCAAGAGCATTGGCAATTGCAGAAGTTTATGGTCGCCCAAATCAACCCGCAACTGGAATAGATTTTCACACCGTGTAGAATAACATTTTAAATACCTGGATGCAGATTCAGTGAATTATTCAAGAAGCATGTACGACCCAACTATTACGGCAGTAAAAGGCAATGATGATTCCATGAAAATAAATCTCAGCACTGAAATGCCGGGCCTCAGTTTATATTATACTTTCGACGGTACAGATCCTCACAACTTCTACCCGAAATATTCAGGGTCGCCAATAGATATTCCGCAAGGTGCTTCGGAGATCAGAGTAATTTCGTATAGGCATGGCCGTTCAGTAAACAGACAAGTGAATTATTCTTTGGACGTATTGAGGAAAAATTTTGAAAAACGAAAAAATAAATGAAGCATTGAATTGATAGAAAATAACCGGATAATCGTTACAAAGGTTCCACGCTAACCAGTAAACGAACTTTTTTTGATGATTTCTATTTTATGTTTCGCTTCTGTAAAACAAATAACTAAAAACGTGGAAAGATGATTTTATAAGACAATCTGAATTGTTGAATGGTATATTGACTAATCTTTAATTCCCGGGTCAAAAAAATCAAAACATGAAAAAAACATTTCTCCTTTCCATTCTCTTATCTTTCTTTTCAGCGCTTCAGTTATCAGCGCAGCGAAAGCCTAATGTATTAATTCTTTACACCGACGATCTGGGATATGGGGATTTAAGTTGTTATGGTGCTACAGCTATTTCAACACCGCATATTGATTGGCTGGCGCAAAATGGGTTAAGATTTACTGATGCGCATTGTACAGGTTCAACCTGCACTCCATCACGGTTTTCTATACTTTCCGGAAGGTATGCATGGCGAAAAAAAGGAACTAATATATTGCCTGGAAATGCAAATCTGACCATTCCGACAGACATCACTACTTTGCCAAAGGTGTTTCAGCGCGCGGGTTATTTGACTGGTGCGGTAGGGAAATGGCATTTGGGATTGGGTAATACTTTTCCTATTAACTGGAATGAAGAAGTGTCGCCCGGCCCCAGGGAAATCGGCTTTAACTACTCATTTATTTTTCCGGCAACTGCAGATCGTACACCGACTGTTTTTATGGAAAACCAGGTGGTAGTAGGATTAGAGACTTCAGATCCTATGGCAGTAAGTTATAGTCGTCCTTTCAATAAAGAACTTTTAGGGAAGGACCATCCTGAGATGTTGAAGATGAAATCAACGCATGGACACGACCAGCATATTGTAAATGGAATCGGGCGAATAGGTTATATGCAGGGAGGAAAGCGTGCGGAATGGACTGATGAAGAACTGGGATTTACATTTAATACAAAAGCCATTGGATTTATTGACGAAAGTATAAAAGAGAAAAAGCCGTTTTTTCTTTATTACGCCATTCATGATATTCACGTTCCCAGGATGCCTGGAAGCATCTTCAAAGGCAAAAGCAAACTGGGTTACAGGGGCGATGCTATATTGGAAATGGATCATTCAGTGGGAGTAATTCTTGAAGCATTAAAGGAAAGAGGTTTGATGGATAATACATTGATCATCTTCAGCAGTGATAATGGGCCGGTATTAGATGACGGATATTTTGACAAGGCAGTAAAAACAGCAGTGGTGCATGATTATAAACCTGCTGGTATTTACCGTGGCGGAAAATACAGTGTACTCGAAGGAGGCACACGGATTCCATTTATAGTTTATTGGGCAAATGAAGTGAGTCCAAATACCGTTTCAAATGCTTTGATTACCCAAATCGACCTGATGGCATCCTTTGCCAAAATGCTTAATGAAAAATTACCGGAAAATGAATTTACCGATAGCCGGGATTATTTTTCAACATTAACCGGAGAAAAAGATATTAGCAGGGATTTTATTATTGAACAACCGGGAAACAATGCTTTAGCTATAGTAAAAGATGGATGGAAATATATTACCCCAAGCAATGGCCCGGCACTATTGAAAGACGTTAATATTGAAAGCGGCTACAGTAAAGCAGACCAGTTATATCATTTGAAAGATGACCCTCGTGAATTAAACAATGTGGCAAAAAAATATCCTGAAAAAGTCTTGGAGTTAAAAAACCTTTTGAAGAAAACGGAGAATAGTTATAAATAATTTGAGAGTTGATAGCAATCTCGCAAATAAGTGACCAGATTATAGATACTACATTCGTTATGAGAAAGTGGTCATTTGGCTGATTCGCTTTTAAATGATTCCAGTAAATGAACAAATGGCTACGATATTTGTTTTGAGTTTTGAAAAACCACAAATATGTTTTTATCAAATTAAAAAAAAATAAAAAATTTGTAATCAAAGAAATGATTTTTTTTAAATTCAGTTGTTGATTTTTATAACAAATTAAAAAAGTTAAATGGCTGGGGAAGTTTTAATAAATCAATATTTTTAAACCAATTTTTAGCCCTTCAAAGGAATTTGATCTCATGAAATTTAAAAATTATATTTCCGCGTCCCTTGTAGCTTTTGCTTTCTTTTCGTGCAATAGCAATTCTGGCAAGATCGCTAAAATTGACCAAAAAAAAGATACAACTACCTCGTGCATGATGGTTCCATCAAGATTTGGAAATGTTTCATCTGATTCTTCGTTAAGGTTTAGCGGTGACACATCCACGAAAGGAATGGTATTGATAAAAGGAGGAACTTTTATGATGGGAGGCGATAATTCCCAGGCAGCCGCAGACGAATTTCCACAACATGAAGTAAAAGTAAGTAACTTTTATATGGACGTTACAGAAGTGACGAATGCAGAATTTGCAAAATTTGTGGATGCAACTCATTATATTACTACCGCCGAGAAAAAACCTGATTGGGATCAAATGAAACAAACGCTTCCTCCAGGTACGCCAAAACCGCCGGATAGTATGCTGGTAGCTGCTTCGCTGGTTTTTCATCAAACTTCCGGACCAGTTAATCTAGATGATTACGGACAATGGTGGGGCTGGGTAAAAGGTGCAGATTGGAAGCATCCTGAAGGCCCCAAAAGCAATCTCAAAGGAAAAGAAAATTATCCTGTAGTTCAGGTGAGCTGGTACGACGCAATGGCCTATTGTAAATGGGCAGGCAAAAGATTGCCGACAGAGGCAGAATGGGAGTTTGCGGCAAGAGGCGGTTTACAAAATGATATTTATCCATGGGGAAATGAACCAATTAATCAGGGTAAACCAAAGGCCAATTCGTGGGGAGGAAAATTTCCATATTATAATGATGATAAAGATGGTTTTGTCGGCCTGGCTCCTGTGAAATCCTTTGCTCCTAATGGATAAAAACTTTTTGATATGGCGGGGAATGTGTGGGAATGGTGCAGCGATTGGTACGATACTGATTATTATAAAACCTTTGGAAATTCAATAGCCGACAATCCGAAAGGCCCATCAAAAAGTAATGATCCTATGGATCCTTATACTCCAAAAAGAAGCCTGCGTGGTGGTAGTTTTTTATGCAATGACAGTTATTGCAGTGGTTATCGGGTAGCCCGCCGCATGAAAAGCAGTCCTGATACAGGTTTGGAGCATACCGGTTTCCGATGTGTGAAAGATGCCAAGTGACATTCCAAGAAAATATTTGATAGAACACATCCAACATAATGATTTTCTTTCTGAAATGCTAGCCGAATTAGGTATTGCATGCAGTAATCTCGGTCACGCTTCTCGTCCAAAACAACAGGTAGTACTTTTTCCTAACCATGTT
>JAHEZB010000036.1 GCA_023251285.1 Chitinophagaceae bacterium
ATCAAAAGCCAAAATAGATTTTCCGCCACTGGCAGCACAGCAATCCCAAACACAAATGTTGGATGTTTGGGATTTGATGTACGATGTAAGATTCAAAGTTTGTTGTGAGTTATAATCCTGAATTACCGCTTCTTTATCAATATTTACAATTTCGCTTACTTTTTCATTATTGGAAAAAGCGAGGCAATATTCATTTACTTTTTCAAAAGGAATTTGCGCGGATTTTAATTTATCAAAAACAACCTGGTTAAATCCCGGCCTGATCCTGATAAATAGTTTAGGCTGGATCAGAAATGATAAACAGAAATCGCCGATATTTATTTGTTTACTGAGCGCATCGACAAAAGGAAATATTTTTTCTAAAGAGAAAAGATCGTCGACGATTGCTATTTTCGACGATGTGTCAAGGTTAATTTTTTCATTCCATAAGGGCTTCAATTTTTCAAGAAGTGCTGAAGATTTTTTTTCGACAAGAAATGTTGCTAACAACATTTTTTCCTCGATAGAAATTTTAGAACTGACGGCGAAGCCTATTCGAAAATAATCATAGCAGAGAGAAGTGATTTGTTTCCGGTCTTTGGAGCCGTGTTTTTTATTTGCAGAAAAATATTTTTTTAGATAAAGATGAAAAGGTTCCCGGCCATTATATTCGTTAAGAATCGAAACCGCATAATTCAGATACCGGTGAAAATGTGTTCCATTATGATAGGAGGATGCTTCACCGTTTTTCATAAATAAAAATAAATTCTTCTTGTCGATTAAAGCTGAAGAAGCGCTTTGACAGGGTCTTTGCCAAATAACAGTTGTTCCGGGTTTTCAAGCATTTGTTTTACCCTTACTAAAAAGCTAACGGATTCACGTCCATCGATTAAACGATGATCATAACTCAAGGCGATATACATCATTGGCTTTATTACTACTTGTCCTTTTATGGCCACCGGGCGTTCAAGAATATTGTGCATTCCAAGGATCGCACTTTGAGGAATGTTGATAATTGGCGTGCTCATCAAGGAACCGAAAACACCGCCATTGGTAATGGTAAATGTACCTCCGGTCATTTCTTCAATCGTAAGTTTGCTGTCTCTTGCTTTTGCTGCTAATTGCGCTACTTCTTTTTCAATCTCTGCCATGCTCAGGCTTTCCGCATTTCTGATCACAGGTACTACGAGTCCTTTTGGTGAAGAAACGGCTATTGAAATGTCGCAATATTCATGATAAATAATATTTTCCCCATCGATCTGGGCATTTACCGTTGGCCATTCCTGCAAAGCAAAACAAACAGCTTTGGTAAAGAAGCTCATGAATCCCAGATTCACCTCGTGGGTTTTTTTAAACGTTTCTTTATACTTTGCTCTAAGTTCCATGATCGGGCTCATATCCACTTCATTAAAAGTGGTAAGCATTGCAGTACTGTTTTTTGCTTCTACTAACCTACGGCTGATCGTGCGGCGGAGATTGCTCATTTTCTGGCTCTTTTCTTCCCTGCTGAAAAGTTCTTTTCCAATTGCTCTTCCCGGATTTGCAAGTGCATCCAGCACATCGTGCTTCATTATTTTTCCATGCGAACCAGTTGGGGTGACTTTAGAAACATCAATTTTTTTATCGGCCAAAATTGCCGCAGCAACAGGGGAGGCTTTTATATCTTCTTTTTTGCGTGGCTGATTTTCTTCCGGTGTAATTACTTTCGGCTCTTTTACTTGCGGAGCTTCCTGTTTCGCCTGCGGCTTCGCTGTTTCAGCTTTTGGAGTTTCAGCTTTTGGAGTTTCTTCTTTCCCGGCAGGCTTTTCAGCAGTATCATCAATCGTGCACACTACATCTCCAATTTGTAAAGTATCATCTTCTTTGGCAATCGTATGTAAAATTCCTGCTTTCTCTGCATTGATTTCAAACGTTGCTTTCTCGCTTTCCAACTCAGCAATTACTTCATCCCGGTCAACCCATTCACCATCTTTTTTGATCCATTTTGTAAGCGTTACTTCACTGATACTTTCGCCAACCGGCGGCACTTTTATTTCTACTGACATGAATTTTTTTTAAGAGTTACAAACCTACGGTAAATTGAGAAATGAACAAAAAGCAATGGAACTGAAAGGATTTTTGTTTTGATTAGAAGATAAGAAAGTAATTGCATTCATTGCTCATATCGGGCAGCGAACGAACAAATACGTTTGATTAAAATTCTCTTTGAAAACATTTTTTCAAAATCAAATTCAAAGCCGATCAATAAAAAACGATGAAATCTGCTGATCGGTAAAATTAGAAACGGTCATTGCAGTAAACAAGCAAATAAGTTGAATTCGTCTTTCTTTTATAACTTTTAGATAGAAAATGCTGTATCCAAAATTTCTTTCTGTTCTTCTGCATGTACTTTGGAAAAGCCTGTTGCAGTAGCTGCGCTTGGCTGCCGGCTGATGACGCCAAAATTAATTGTAGTGAGATTCATCCTCAGGAATGAAGCAGCGCCCATATTCAATGGTTCTTCCTGGACCCAATACCAGATGGCTTTTTTATATTTTTTGTATAAAGCATCTAATTGATCGAAAGGCAATGGATACAATTGTTCCATTCTTATGATCGCAAGATCCTTACGGTTGTCTTTTTCTCTTTTTTCATGCAAATCAAAATAAATTTTGCCGGAGCAAATCAATACTTTGGTGATATTTTCCGGGTCTGAAACTATTTCATCATCCATTACTTCTTTAAAACCACCGGTGGTAAACTCTTCTATTTTACTATAACTTCCGGCATGGCGAAGGTTTGCTTTTGGTGAAAAATTAATCAAAGGTTTCCTGAATGGCCATGCAAGCTGCCTTCTTAAAGAATGGAAAAAATTGGCAGCAGTGGTGATGTTTGTAACTACCATATTTAACTCGGCACACATTTGTAAAAAGCGTTCCATTCTTCCGCTGCTGTGCTCTGGGCCTTGTCCTTCATAACCATGCGGCAATAGTAAAACAATACCGTTCATGCGATGCCATTTTTGTTCTGAGCAGGAAATAAACTGGTCGGTAATCGTTTGAGCGCCGTTGGCAAAATCGCCGAATTGTGCTTCCCACAAAACCAGGTTGTTTGGATTGGCCATTGCATAACCGTACTCAAAACCGAGAACTGCATATTCACTTAATAATGAATTCCAAATCCTTAATAATCCTTGCTTATCAGAAATACGACTCAGACGGTTATAAAATTCATCCGTTTTTTCATCTCTTACCACCGCATGCCGATGACTGAAGGTGCCGCGGCGAATATCCTGGCCGCTCATTCTCACATCTCTGCCTTCATTTAAAATACTTGCATAAGCAAGCAACTCACCGGTGGCCCAATCAAATTTGCCCTCCGTCTTATACAAATCAATTTTATCCTGCAGGATTTTTTTAATTTTTTTCAACGGAGTAAAATCTTCAGGCAATGTCATGATCGCATGAAATAATCTTTCAATCTCCGCTTTTGGAACAGCTGTAACAGGAGAGTGATTGAAATCTTCCGGTGTTGCTTTTCTCAGGCTCTGCCACCACAATTCAGGTTTTTGATAGCTATAAGGAAGTGGATTTTGTTTTAACTCGTCTAACCTCGCCTGCAAATCGCTCCAGAATTTTTGCTCCATTTCTTTTGCAAGACCGGCAGTTTTTTCATCGCCATGTTTCATCAGCCAGTTCACATATACTTCACGTGGATTTGGCTGTTTATCGATAAGTGCATATAAACCAGGCTGCGTAAATTTCGGATCATCGCCTTCGTTGTGGCCATGACGCCGATAACAAACCATGTCAATAAAAATATCTGTATTAAATTTCTGCCGATAGAGCATCGCAATTTGCGAAACTTTTACCACCGCTTCTGCATCATCGCCATTTACATGAAAGACCGGCGCTTTGATGGTAGCTGCAACAGAAGTACAATAATCTGAAGTGCGGGCATCATCAAAATCGGTAGTAAATCCGATCTGGTTGTTGATTACAAAATGCAACGTTCCTCCTGTGCAAAATCCACGAAGCCCACTCATTTGCAATACCTCATAAATAATTCCTTGCCCGGCAAGGGAAGAATCTCCATGCAATAAGATAGGGAGAATCTTATCATAATCGCTGTTGTAAATCACATCAGCTTTGCTTCTTGCGAATCCTAACACCACCGGATCTACCGCTTCGAGGTGGGAGGGATTTGGGCTCATTTTTAAATGAACCAGTTTCCCGGCAGGAGTTTCAACATCACTGCTAAAACCTTTGTGATATTTCACGTCGCCACTTCCCATTGTAGAATCGCTTGGCGCATTTCCTTCAAATTCTGTAAAAATCTGTTCGTAAGTTTTGCCCAAAATATTCGCAAGCACGTTCAACCTTCCACGATGTGCCATTCCGATTACTACTTCCTGCACTTCATTTTCTGCGGCTGTATTGATGATCGCGTCTAAAGCAGCAATCGCACTTTCGCCGCCTTCTAATGAAAATCTTTTCTGCCCGATATATTTCGTTTGAAGGAATTTCTCAAACATCACTCCTTCGTTCAACTTTTCAAGTATTCGTCTTTTTTGCTGAAGAGGTACAGGTTCCTGCAATGTTTTTTCAGCTGCATTAATGATCCAGTCAATTTTTTCCGGATCATTTAGTGAGCTGAATTCTACACCAACTGATTCTGTATAACATTTTTTTAAATGATTAATAATTTTTTCAAGAGTGGCTGTACCCAATCCCGCAAATTTCCCCGCAACAAATTCTGTTTGAAGGTCATTGTCATTCAGACCAAAATAAGACAATGCAAGATTTGCATGACGGTCTTTCCTCTCCCTTATCGGATTTGTTTTTGCAATAAGATGCCCTTTTTTGCGGTAAGCGAGAATCAACTGATAAACTCCAAATTCTTTATCAAGATTGGTTAAAGACAAGCCAGTCGAAACTGTTGGTGCTGATGCCTCTGCTGTTTTTGCGTGCCCGTTTTGATTAGATAGAGCGAAATCAAAGCCTTCAAAAAATTTTCTCAGATCTACATCTACACTTTCTGGGTTCTTTTTAAAATCGGTGTATAAATTTTCAATGTATGAAGGGTGAGAACTGGTTATAAACGAGAAATCTTTCATGATTACAAGAAAATTTTGCTATTTTTCTCTTGAAAAATGATTTTCAGGAGATCGGATGTTTTTAAATATAATTGGAAATTTTTACTGCAAATATCGTGAGTTTTATTAAGATAAATTTATAATAAAGCGAACATTATCAATTAATTTGGAAACAGATTAAATAAAATAAAGGTTCCTTTTAAACGGGAATTACCGGTAAAAATAGTATTCATAATTTTTCCTGATAATGAATAAAAGAACCGAAAATCAGCAACAAAAAAATCTGTAAACTGATGTTTTTTTTTGAATAATATCGTTATCTTTGCAGCCCAAAAAATTTATTTAATGGCAAACCATTCAGCAACCAGGAAAAGTGTTCGTAAAGCAGCAAAACGTAATGAGCGTAATCGTTACCAGGGGAAAACCACCCGTAACGCAATCCGTGATTTTAAAGTAATAGATGTAAAAGCTAACGCTTTGGAAAGTTTGCCCGGATTATCTTCTAAAATTGATAAGCTTGCAAAAAGAGGAATTATTCATAAAAATAAAGCCGCTAATTTAAAAAGCAAATTGACAAGAGGAGTTCAAACTCTTTCCAAATAATTTTTGTACTGTTTTAATTTATTGACCCGCAACATTGTTGGCGGGTTTTTAATTTTATAGTGGTCTGGTCTTTCTTAAACGTCGCAACGTCATCTCTATTTTTCATACTCAGGAAAAACATCCGTTTCGATAAATTGACCATTTTTTTTGCCAAAACCAAAACAATAAATTCCGTTGGTAATGATCAAATATTTTGCCGGCAGGCTCATATGATATCGAAGAATTTGGTCCAGTGTTTTTTGAGAAAGTGATACGTTCATTTCTTTACATTCTATAATCATCCACGGTTTCGTTTCCCTGTTGTAAACCACGATGTCGCATCGTTTTTTTAATTCTCCTAATTTTATTTCCTTTTCAACTGCGATTAGTGAAGCAGGATAATTTTTTGAGATTAAAAGATAATCAAGAATATTTTGCCGTACCCATTCTTCCGGCGAAAGAATGAGCCATTTTTTTCTGATGATGTCAAAAATCTCATTTACGCCTTTCCGTTGTTCAATTTTAATTTGTTGTTTTGGAAATTCGATTTTGATCATTTACGGGTAAAAGTATTTATAAAAAAAACAACAAAAAAAGCTCTAAAATCAGCTACCGGTTTTTATGATAATTTTTTGAGCGCAATGTAAAATCTAAAATCGTAGTTTTATCCATACCAAATAAAAAATATGAAGACAAAAAAAGAGATCGTGAATAACTGGCTGCCAAGATATACCGGTGAAAAATTATCCAATTTTGGTGAATATATTTTGCTCACCAATTTCAGTAATTATGTAAAAATGTTTGCGGATATTCATGATGTAAAAATAGTAGGTGTGGAGAAGGCGATGGAATGCGCTACTGCCGGAGATATTACCATTATAAATTTTGGAATGGGAAGCCCGGGAGCGGCGACAGTAATGGATTTGCTGAGTGCGGTAGAACCAAAGGCAGTTTTATTTCTGGGCAAATGTGGCGGCTTGAAAAAAAGAAATAAGATTGGCGACCTGATCCTGCCAATTGCTGCTATCAGGGGCGAAGGAACCTCCAATGATTACTTTCCGCCGGAAGTGCCGGCGCTTCCTGCATTTGCATTACAAAAAGCCATTTCTACAACGATTCGTGACCATTCGGTTGATTACTGGACTGGAACTGTTTATACAACAAATCGTCGCGTATGGGAACATGATGATGCTTTCAAAACTTACCTGAGAAAAATTCGCGCTTACGCTGTTGATATGGAAACTGCTACCATTTTTATCGTTGGTTTTTATAATAAAATTCCTACCGGTGCCTTGTTGCTCGTGAGCGATTCTCCTATGATTCCTGAGGGAGTAAAAACTTCCGAGAGCGATGCGAGCGTAACCGAAAATTTTGTAGAAATGCATTTGAAGATAGGTATAGAATCGCTGAAACAATTAATCAACAACGGTTTGACAGTACGGCATTTGAAGTTTTGAAAATTGAAGGTTGAACGTTCAATGTGCCGCACAGTAAATCAAGAAATAATGCTGATTTATATTTTACATTTTCAAATTAACACATAAGCACACCAAGCATATCATGTCATTGCCTCTTCTTCAAATAAAAAATTTAAGCGTTGATTTTGTTACCGATTCAGGAACCACTTCTGCGATAAAAGATATTTCTTTTGAAATAAATCATGGAGAAACTGTAGCAATCGTGGGAGAATCCGGCTCGGGAAAAACGGTTACTTCTTTATCCGTATTACAATTATTGCCATCGCCGCCGGCACAATATAAAAGTGGTGAAATCCTCTTTTCAGAAAATGGAATTTCTACGATTAACCTTTTAAACCTTTCTGATAAAGAAATCAGGAAAATAAGGGGAAATAAAATTTCCATGATCTTCCAGGAACCAATGACATCCTTAAATCCTGTGAAAACATGTGGCGCACAGGTAATAGAAGCGATGCGCATACACCAGGATATTTCGCAGAAACAAGCTGAAGAAAAAACGATCGAATTATTTGAACAGGTAAAGTTGCCGAACGCTTCTAATATGCTTCATCGTTATCCCCACGAAATCAGTGGCGGACAAAAGCAAAGGGTAATGATCGCAATGGCTATCAGTTGCAACCCTTCTTTATTAATTGCCGATGAACCAACAACTGCATTGGATGTAACGGTACAAAAAACAATTTTGCAATTGATAAAAGAATTGCAGGTAAAACAACAAATGAGTGTAATTTATATTACACACGACCTGGGACTTGTAGCAGAGATTGCAGATAAAGTAATTGTGATGTACAAAGGAGATGTAGTAGAGTGTGGTTCTATTAAAGAGATATTTTTAAATCCGCAACATCCTTATACAAAAGCACTGCTCAGCTGCAGGCCAGATGCTTCTGCTAAAGGAAAACGTCTTCCGGTCATCAGTGATTTTTTAGGCGAAGCCAGAGATGAAGCGCCAGGAATAAAGAATCAGCAGTCAAAGGATCGGTCTTCAGCTTTAAATTATCAAACGTCAGCTGCCGCCAACAATAGTTTTCCTCTTTTAAGAGTTGAAAATCTTAAAGTCTATTTTCCTACGAAGAGAAATTTTTTTGGAAAAATTTTAAAAGAATTTAAAGCTGTTGATGATGTAAGTTTTACTGTTGACAAGGGCGAAACGCTGGGATTGGTTGGTGAAAGTGGATGTGGGAAAACGACGCTGGGCCGCACTTTGATAAGATTGATAAATCCTACATCCGGCAATATTTTTTTTAACGGGAATAATATTGCCGGCATTCCGGACGAAGAACTGAGAAGAATGCGAAAAGATATTCAAATCATTTTCCAGGATCCTTATGGTTCTTTAAATCCGCGTTTAACGATTGGTGAAGCCATAAATGAACCGATGAAAATTCATTCCATTTTGCCTTCACAAAAACAGCGGAAAGAAAAAATAATTGATTTGCTGGAAAAGGTAGATTTGAAACCGGAATATTTTAATCGCTATCCACACGAATTCAGCGGCGGCCAGCGGCAGCGTATTTGTATTGCGCGGGCTCTAAGTCTCAATCCCGATTTTATCATTTGCGACGAAAGTGTATCAGCACTGGATGTAAGCGTGCAGGCGCAGGTTTTAAATTTGCTAAATGATCTGAAAGAAGAACTTGGATTTACCTGTATTTTTATTTCACACGACCTCGGAGTGGTGCATTATATCAGTAATCGCATTATGGTAATGAACAAAGGAAAAATTGAAGAAAGCGGCACTGCTGATGAAATTTATTTTAATCCTAAAAAAGAATATACACAAAGGCTGATCGCATCGATTCCGAAAGTTGCGTTCTAAATTCCCGGAATTCCACCACACTTTTGGGCCACACGTTCTTTTTTATTTTCGATAAAAAGCAAAAAACGAATTATTTCTTCTTTTACCGGGTTTTAGAAAGGCTTCATTTATGCGGCTGCGATACAATCTGCCATCCGTTTCCTTTTCTTTCCAAATAGATATAATCGCTCAATGGGCTTTCATTGTTTGTTTTTGTAAGAGCCGTCGCAGCAATGATTAGCTGATTTTGATTAGCGGGAATATTGTCAAAAATAAAATGATAGAAATTATTTCCTGATAAGATGATCTCTTTTATATTTTTCGGATCGCTATCATTGATATTATTCCCATCATTAAACTGGTAGATAACATAACGGTTTATGAGATCATTGTTCTCCGTTTCCCGAAAGTATAAATCGATTGAAGTAGGAAAAAAGGTTGATTTAGAACTATCAAAAGATAATATCGGTTGTTCAGGTTTTATAGAATCTATCCAGGGCATGGGCGGCGGTATTGCCGGATACTTATAATAATTGTTTCTCAAAGTATCGCTCCAGCCATTTGGATTGCTGGCAAATGTGGCGCTGCTAAAAAATACACTTCCTTCTATCTGCGGATATTTTCTTAGAAACTGTATCTGATCCGGAAGTTCGAGTTTGTTTTTCCAGGCGTAAGATTTTGCTTCCAAAGAACGGTAAATTCCCTGGCCAATATACAATTGTCGGCCATAAGTATGCCTTGCCCACCAATCGGTAAGCACTTTGAAGCCAACAACTTTCTGACTCACTTCCCAATATAATTGCGGCACTACATAATCAATCCATTTCATTTTCAGCCATAATAAAATATCGGCATACAGATCGTCATAATTCGTTACGCCAGCTTTGGTATTGCTTCCTTCCGCATCTTTATCAATATTTCTCCAAACCCCAAAAGGACTGATTCCAAACTGGCAATATGGATTTTCTTCTTTGATCGCTTTGCTCAAATGCACAATGATGGAATCCACATTGCTTCTGCGCCAGTCATCTAATGACAAGCCATTTCCATATTTTTTATAAGACGCTGCATCGTTGAAGTCCTTGCCAGCAATTTTGTAAGGATAAAAATAATCATCAAAATGGATGGCATCCACATCGTAGCGCCTCACCACGTCGCGCAC
>JAHEZB010000563.1 GCA_023251285.1 Chitinophagaceae bacterium
TTGATGATAAATTAAAGAAAGATTATACACCGAGCGTGTTGGATTTTGGTGACGTTCAGATATTTCTTGCGCGTCATTTTGGATTTTGTTTTGGTGTTGAAAATGCTATTGAAATTTCCTTCAGAACCATCGAAGAAAATCCGGAGAAAAAAATTTATTTATTGAGTGAAATGATTCATAATCCGCAGGTAAATGATGATCTCAGGAGCAGGGGAGTTGAGTTTCTGATGGATACAAAAGGCAATCAACAGATTCCTTTTGAACAACTTTGTCCCGGCGATATCGTAATCGTTCCGGCATTTGGAACCACTTTACAAATACAACAAAAACTATTGGATTCGGGTGTTCAGATCGATCAATATAATACTACTTGTCCTTTTGTAGAAAAAGTTTGGAACCGTGCACAGGCGATTGCGAAAAATAATTATACCGTTATTGTTCATGGCAAGCCGCAGCATGAAGAAACGCGTGCAACCTTTAGCCACAGTGCCGTTCATTCACCGACAGTTGTGGTGAAAGACATGAAGGAAGCAATGAAACTTGCGGGATATATCACCGGCAACAATGACCCGGAAAAGTTTTATACTGACTTCGCCGGCCAATATTCGGAAGGCTTTAAAGTGGAAAACCATCTTCAAAGAATAGGGGTAGTGAATCAAACAACGATGCTAGCCAGCGATACCCAGGGTATTGCCGAATTTTTAAAAGGAACAATGATGAAAAAGTACGATTTGAACGAATCAAATATTTCTGAAAGGTTTGCTGATACAAGAGATACCCTTTGCTATGCAACAAATGATAATCAAGGTGCGGTGTATGCTTTATTGGACATACCTGCTGATCTGGCAATTGTTTTAGGTGGATATAATAGTTCCAATACGTCGCATCTTGTAGATTTATGCGAAGTGAAATTGCCTACGTATTTTATCGGTTCAGAAAAAGAAATTATTTCTTCAAAAGAAATCCGGCATTATAAAATGCATGAAAAACAAGAAGTAACAACACTTTCTTATTTACCTGAAAAAAAACCGGTCAAAATTTTAATAACCAGTGGCGCCAGTTGCCCCGACGCCCTGGTAGAAGGCGTTATAAGAAAAATTGCCAGTTTCTTCAATTGCAATAAAACGATGGAGGATGTGACCAAAGAATTTACCACCGTTTTATCAAATACCGAAAAAGTCTTGGCATAATAAAAATACATTTCAACCTTATTTGCTGCTTTACTGGCACTTAATTTTACAGTAACCAAATGAATATGCCGAAATGCAATTTAGATGAAACAATCATTGCTCTGAAGAATTAAAGCCTGGTTCGAATGGAATCGAAAAATAAAAAGTAGTTCCATTATTTTCTTCGCTTTCTACCCACACATCGCCTTTGTGGGCGTGTATAATTTGTTTGCATAAATATAATCCAAGACCGATCCCTTCTATTTTTCGTGTTTTTTTAACCCTGAAAAATCTTTCAAAAATATAAGGCAAAGATTCTTTTGAAATTCCAATTCCTTTGTCATTTACTGCAACCGTTACTGATTCATTATTATGATTAATTTCGAGGGTAACTTCATTATTTTCATTGGAATATTTTACGGCATTGCTCAGATAATTTGTAATGACCTGTATCAGCCTGTAACGATCAGCAACAACCGAAAAATCAGTATCGCCTTTTACAATGATTTCGAAAGATGAATTTAGGGTTTGAGTAACTTCGATCGCTTCCTTTAGCATATTTCCAAAATTAAACCGGGAGGTTTCAAGTTCAAAAATTGCTGAATGTATTTTAGTCGATTCTGATAAACCACTGATCATTTTATTCATTCGCTGAACGCTTCGTTCAAAACGGCCGAGAATCGTTCTTATCTCCGATAGATCATTCTCTTTTATCGCCTCTGTCATCAGTTCATTTGATAATAATAGATTGGTTAATGGATTTCGCAATTCGTGCGTCACAAATCCCAGTGTGTCTTCTCTTTCTTTCTCCATTTCCTTGGAAATAGTAATGTCGTGAATGACCAGCAAAAAGCTGTGATTCCGGGAATTGATCAAAGGTGTACAGGTAACTTCAAAAATCTTTTTATTTCCTGGTAATGTTTCAATTTCAATTTCTTTATTTGAAAAGGCTGTTTGTAAATGAATCGCTTGTTTCAATCCATTCGTGAGCCGGTGATGAGGATCATATTGCTTCAGAAATTCAATAAAATTTAAATCGGGAAATAGCGATTCCTGGTTGGGTGTGAGTTTCAGAAATGCTTCATTTGCTTTGATTACATTCATGTTTTCGTCCAGTACAATTACCGCATCCCTGATCGTAGCCAGCACATTTTCATTAAAATCATTCAAGACCTTAAAAGAAATTTCAGAAGCTTTTTGTACATGAATGTTTTCCACCACTTTTAAAATGTATGAGCCTTCATTTGCCAGGTTAATCAAAAGTGACTCGCCGGAAACCCAGGTAGCAACGGTATTTTTATGAACAAGGTAGTTGTTGTCATTACACTGAGATGTATGAAGTACCCTTTCAATTTCTTTCTCCGGCAGGCCTTTCTTTTGATCTTCAATTGTAAATAAAACCGAAAAATTTTTTCCCATAAGGTCTTTTTCAGTGTAACCAAAATGATGTGTAAAAGCAGGATTGAGCGTTAGTATCGTTCCTTCAGTATCTAATAACAGAATGGAATTTTGTTTAGCATTTTTAAACAAATCCATTACCTGGTTAAATGGGGGAGATGGGGTCATAAAAGCACAATAGCCAAAGTTACAAGCAATTTTCACAGGAAATATGAGAAAAAAATAAAATTTTTTTCTCCTGTGAATTAAATTG
>JAHEZB010000037.1 GCA_023251285.1 Chitinophagaceae bacterium
TTTAGTGAAAAAATTAGAAGAATTGGGAATTGGTCGCCCAAGTACTTATGCGCCTACGATCAGCACAATTATTAAAAGAAGTTATGTAGAAAAACGAGATAAAGAAGGAACGCAACGCAATATAAGAATCGTAAAACTTTCAAAAGAAAATGTAATTAATAAAGTAACCTTAACAGAAAATACAGGAGCCGAAAAAGGTAAACTTTTCCCGACTGATTTAGGTTTGGTCGTTACTGATTTTTTGAATCAGCATTTTGATAAAGTAATGGATTATTCTTTCACAGCAAATATTGAGGAAGAATTTGACAAAATTGCTGAAGGCCATTTACAATGGAATAAAATGGTGGGTGAATTTTATAAGCCATTTCATGATTCGGTAGAACATACCTTGGAAAATGCGGAGCGTGCAAAAGGTGAACGTGAATTAGGAATAGATGCAGAAAGTGGAAAACCGGTATTTGCAAGAATGGGAAGATACGGCCCAATGGTACAAATCGGAAATGCCGATGACGAAGAAAAACCACGTTTTGCAAAATTAAAAGCGAGGCAAAGTATAGAAACGATCACATTGGAAGAGGCAATGGATTTATTCAAACTTCCTCTGAACCTGGGTGAATATGAAGGCAAAGAAGTATCTGCGAACGTAGGAAGGTTTGGTCCATACATAAAATGGGGTGAACAATTTATTTCCATTCCGAAAGGTGAAGAACCTACGGAAGTTGACTTACCGCGTGCCATAGAAATTATCAAAGCAAAGCAGGTTGAAGAAGCACCAATAGGGCATTATGAGGGAAAGCCAATTACAAAAGGCAAAGGCCGATTTGGCCCCTTCATCAAATGGAATGATCTTTTTATCAATATTCCAAGAGCTTATGATTTTGATCATCTAACCCAAAAAGATTGTGATGAACTGATCGGAAAAAAGATTGAAAAAGAAGCGAACCGCTTTATAAAGCAATGGCCCGAAGAAAAAATTGCCATTGAAAATGGAAGATGGGGACCATTTATTCGTTTTGGGAAAAAAATGCTCAAGATTGCGAACAAGGCGGCAAGCGAAAAATATACTCCACAGGAATTAGCCGATTTAAATTTAGAAGATGTAAAAAAATTGATCCTTCTGCAGGATCCTAAAGCGTTTGATAAAAAAAGTGCTGCCAAAAAAACTGCAAGAAAGAAGGCTGCGCCGAAGAAATCTGCAAAAAAGAAATAATAATTATTATCTGAAATTGCGAAAACAGAATCGCCATTATTTATTGCTTTACTGCTTTTTCTGGTTTTTTGATTAATCACCGCTTAAGGCTAGGATTAACTTTCAGCAACGAAAAATTGGCAGTATTTGTTTGTTGACTGTCCAATTGTTTATTTGTCAGAATAAAGAAAGATTTTCTTGTCTACTTATGTAGCGCGAAAAAAAACTTTCTGTTTTATTTTGATTTTAAATTATAATTATTAGTTTTGTCTCCGCCTCATCCTCAGAAAACAGTTCCATTTCCCTTTTTAAAACTAACTCCCATCATCCTTTTATTGCCTTTGCAATTGCGTAAGACCCCTTGCTTTACTTAATTTTTAATGCTTCTAAAACCTTTTTTATGAAACAAAATTTTACGCTTTGTTCTAAGCTTTATGTTGTTTTCGCACTTTTATTTTCAGCTTTATTCTTTACTAACTCAGTAAATGCACAGATAGGCTGCAGCGGAGAAAGAGTATTATGGCTTGAAACTTTTGGAACCGGAACAACCTCCACCAGCAGTCCGGATGTACTAACAAGCGGGTTAACGTATCAGGATACCGGAAGTCTTGTTAACGAAGGAGTTTATCGTATTATTGATAGCACTCAACAAAAACCTGAATGGCATGTTTCCGCCGATCATACCGGCGATGTCAACGGTAAAATGCTGGTGGTAAATGGCCAGGCAGAAACCTTTTTTCAACATACCATTACAGAGGCAAACGGTTTTCTTGAAGGAAACTACAACATTAGTTTATACGTCATGAATGTTGATACGCTTGGAATTTGCGGCACCAACGCACTCTTAACCAAATTAACTTTTACAGTTGAATACCTTTCTTCTGCAAATACATGGATTGCTATGACTGGTTCACCTCTCGTTGCTGCTTCTGTTCCCCAATCACCAACTTCCACCTGGGTGAATCAGGGTGGATCATTTACGCTACCATCTACCGGTAATTTCCTTCCTACACAAATCAGGATCACATTAGGTGATGGCACTATTGGCGGTTGTGGAAATGATTTTGCAATGGATGACGTGAAGTTTTCATATTGCGCTGCAGCAGGCCCGATGCCTATCGAACTAACCAGTTTTACCGCACACAACAAAGGAACCGGTGTGAGTCTTGATTGGTCAACCTCTCAGGAACTGAATAACGACTATTTCGATATAGAAAAAAGTGTAAATGCAAGCGACTGGACAGTAGTTACAAGAGTGAAAGGTGCAGGTAATAGCCAAACGGTTAAAAATTACAACGCTTTTGATGCAAACCCTGTATCAGGAATCAATTACTACCGTTTAAAACAAGTTGACTTTGATGGCAAGTCGAAATATTCTAAAACAGTTTCAATAAAAGTAGATGGCCCTAAAACTGAAATCTCTGTTTTGACAAATCCATTCTACAATACACTTTCTGTTACTTTCAACAGCGCCACATCACAGACGGTTTCTGCACGGTTGATGGACATTACAGGTAAACTGGTAGCCGCTGAAAACTGGTCTATCACAAGCGGTAACGTAAGAAAAGATTTATCTGCCGGAGCTTTAAATCAGGGAATGTATATACTTACTATCAGAAATAATTCAGGCGAAATACTTTACAATGGAAAAGTTGTAAAGCAATAATATTACACACGCATAAACCAAAAGGGGGAATCAACTGATTCCCTTTTTTTATTTATAACGAAAGTACTTTTGTCCTTAATTCTGTTTGTGCAGCCAAACAAGTTTATTATCAAAACTTTCTAACTATTAAACGTGAGCCATTAAAAAATAATATTCCGCAATGAAACCTTCATCGATTAGTGAAATAAAAAAGGATCTTGAAAAACGTGATTCCAAAGAATTACTGGAATATTGTCTTCGCCTCGCCAGGTACAAAAAGGAAAATAAAGAGCTGCTGGCGTTTTTACTTTTCGAATCGGATAATGTTTCTGTTTATGTTGAAAATGTAAAACAGGAAACAGAACAACAATTTGTGGAAATGAATAAAAACAATATTTATTTTATCAAAAAAAGTGTACGAAAAATATTGAGGTCAATCAACAAATACATTCGTTTTTCTTTATCAAAGCAAACAGAAGCGGAATTATTAATTCATTTTTGTAATTGCCTGGTCCGCTATTCAATCCCATTAAAAAAGAGCAGGCAATTAATGAATCTTTATGAAAGCCAACTCAAAAAAATTGATGCGGCTCTTTCCGTCCTCCATCCGGATTTACAATACGATTTTAAAAAACAACTCTTGACTTAAAAATTTTTTACTTTTCATTGTTACCTTTTTGCTATCTTTAATTTTCATCAAATAAAAAGGAGGTATTCATGCAATCTACAGATAGAACATGGATGCCTGTTCTAAATTTTTAATTAGAAAAGGCTCCATTAAAATAATCTGAGACGCTTGCAGCGTCAATAACCACTGGTTTAAACCGGTGGTTTTTTTGTGATTAATTCCTTAGGATAAGGGTTACTTTTTCAATAAAGAAGTATATATATCAGCATCGAGAGTTTTCAATTTTTTCTAAATAATTAAAAACAGGGATAGGGTTTCCCTACACCTCAATTTTTAATACAAGCAATCGTTAAAGCCTTTCTGTTCCCAGAAAGGCTTCTTCTTTCGTAAACATTATTTTCGATTTTATAAGCTTTTCTTTTTGCTCTTTTTAAACATTAAAAGAAAAACAAAAGAATAGGAATGATTCTTGTAATCGCTTTGATTGGTTGGACAGATACAATTTTTTTTCATTTAAAAAACATTATTTATGCGCACAAAAAACATTATTTCCGCATTATTAATTGCAATGTGCTTTTCATTGCTTACTCCGGTTTATGCTGCAAACGAAACTCCTGTAAAAACTGAAGTACCGAAAGAAGTGCGGGCACAACAAATTGAAAACCGGCTGATCGAAATCCGGCAAATGTCGAAGACAAATTTGACAAAATCTGAGAAAAAGGATCTACGGAAAGAAGTAAAAAGCCTGAAAAAAGAAGCGTCCACACAGGGAATTTATTTATCCATTGGAGCAATTATCATTATCATTTTATTGCTCATTCTTTTATTGTAAAAATTTTTCAAAACAGTTTTTCAAAAAAAAGCCCGTTTTTCAACGGGCTTTTTTTTTATAGAATGAAATTACGCGTCCTTTTTAGAAGTAGCTAACAAAACAACTCCGACAATTGCAATAGCTCCACCCACATAAGTAGGCCAGCCATACCAATGATTTTCAGTTTTATTTACCTGGATCGGCCCTGCGTCGATAATGGTTTTCTTTTCGGGAATAGAAACACCTTTGATCACAATCATTATAATCCCAATAGCGATTAAAATCCAACCTGCTGCTTTCATAATTTTAATTTTTTGGTTAAACAAATATAAGAAATTTATTTATTACAATTAAAGTGCCGATAGTCAAAGTGAGGATAAAAGATAGTCAGGTTCGTGTTGCTTTAAAAATACATTATGAGGTTAATGAGATAATTCTAAATTTGGGTCAACGCATGAGCAACATTTTCCACAGGCAAGTTGCAACTCTTGTTTTTGCACACATAAATCATTGTTCTTCCTTCTGCCAGTTTATTCTCCAACAAAGGAAGTGTTCCTTCGTTTTCACCACCTGAATAAAAAGCGTTTGGTAAATAATTTTTTTGAAATTGCACCAGCTTTTCTTTCCAATCTTTACCAACAATGGCAATTTCAGTTGTTGGATAGACTTGTAAAAGCATTGCCTGTGCCCAATTGCTGTAATAGCCGAGGTTTTTCATCAAATCATCGGACACATTTTTGACTAACTGCATTGATATTTCTTCATAATCTTTATCATCAAAATACTGGCTCAAAAAATATAAACTCTTCGCCATTTCGCTGTTTGAGGATGGGATTACATTATCCGTTACTTCCATTTTTCGTGCGATTAAACTGCTGTGTTGATCATCGGTGTATAAGAACATCCCGGAATCCTTATCAAAAAAATGTGTGTTCACATATTCCGTAATTGCCTTTGCTTTTTGCAGATACGATTCGTCAAAACTTGCCTGGTAATATTCAATTAAAGCAGTAATAAAAAAAGCATAATCATCTAAAAAACCATGAATCGTTGCCTTGCCGTTTTTATAATTTCTAAATAAAGAATTGTTGTCCGAGAACATGTTTTTTAATAAAAAATCAATATTTCGCTTCGCTGAATTTAAAAAACTTTCATCACCAAACGCCTGGTACGCATCAATGAAACCCTTTGTCATTAAGCTATTCCACGAAGTGAGTATTTTATCATCCGTTGCAGGCCGTATTCTTTTTTCCCTTTCTTCAAATAATTTTTCATTTAAAGAAACAAGTTTTTGTGTTATTTGTTCGTTTACTGCAAAATTTTTTTTGCTAAAACTTGCATCCGGAATATTTTTATTTTTTTCCCAATTTCCTTGCTCAGTTATTCCAAAATAATCGAGATAAAAACCAGCGTCTTCTTTCAGAATTTCCTTGATCTCTTTTTGACTCCAAACATAATATTTTCCTTCTTCGCCTTCGCTGTCTGCATCCAATGAAGAATAAAATCCACCTTCCGGGGAAGTAAGTTCCCTATTGACAAATTTCAAAGTCTCATAAACCACTTTTTTGTACAATGGATTTGCAGTAACCTGAAAGGCATGGCTATAAAGGCTTACCAGTTGCCCGTTATCATAAAGCATCTTTTCAAAATGCGGAACATGCCACTTTACATCGGTTGCATATCTCGAAAATCCTCCACCAACCTGGTCATAAATTCCGGCATTTGCCATATTGTTTAAAGTGATTTCTACCGCATTTAAAGCTTCTTCATTTTTTGAAAAATAATGATATTGCAACAGGAATTCCCAGATTGAAGGCATGGGAAATTTCATCCCGCCTTTTGTGCCGCCATGTTCTGAATCAATTCTTTTTTGAAAAAGAAAAAACATTTTATTCAAATCATTTTCACTGAATGAAACCGGATTTTTATTCATGGGAAGATGTTCGATGTCACGGATTCCTTTTGAAACGTTTTCTGCCTGCTCTTCCAGTTTCTGAGGTTCTGTTTTATAAATTGCAGCGAAATATTCAAGCAGTTTTATCCAATTTTCTTTGGGATAATAAGTGCCGGCAAAAAATGGCTTTCCATCGGGCATGGCCAAAGCATTTAAAGGCCAGCCGCCATTTCCATTAATGAGATAAGCGGCGTTCATATAAACCTGGTCCACGTCCGGCCGCTCTTCCCTGTCGACTTTTATACAAATAAAATTTTCATTCATCACGCTGGCCACTTCTTCGTTTTCAAAGCTTTCATGCTCCATCACGTGGCACCAATGGCAAGCTGCATAGCCAATACTGATGATCAACATTTTATTTTCTTCTTTTGCTTTTGATAAAGTAGCATCATTCCAGGCATACCAATTTACCGGGTTATTTGCATGTTGCAAAAGATAAGGAGAAGTTTCGTTTATCAGGGAATTAGGCATAGTTGAATTATTAAATGATTAATTATCCGGAAAGTGCATCACACATTGTATATTTCCAATCTCTATTCTTACAAAGTTACCTCCCTCAAATCCTTTTTCCATAATTTAGCTTTATGGCCACACAAATATTTACAAACATCAGTTTATTGGCAAATACGCAAGGCCATTCCGGCTTCGTTCGTGGTGATAAACTGGCGAGTCTGACATCAATAAAAGATGCTTACATCATTATTGAAGATGAAACAATTGCGGAAATGGATGTGATGGAAAATTTTCGATTTTCAAAAGGCAATTTTTCGGTTCCCGAGAATACGATCGTTATGCCCTGCTGGTGCGATAGTCATACTCATATTGTTTTTGCAGGAAGCCGTGAAGAAGAATTTATTGATAAAATAAAAGGTTTAAGCTATGCTGAAATTGCTGCGAAAGGCGGTGGAATTCTTAATTCTGCAAAAATATTAAATGCTACTCCTGAAGATGAGCTTTTTAATGCTGCATGGAAAAGACTCGAAGAAGTAAGCAAGCTGGGAACCGGGGCTATTGAAATAAAAAGCGGCTATGGATTATCAGTTGAGGGCGAATTAAAAATGCTTCGTGTGATCAAAAAATTAAAAGAAAAAAGCAGGCTGAAAATAAAATCTACTTTTCTGGGTGCACATACATTTCCTTTGGAGTACAAAGAAAATCATGCAAAATATATTGACCTCATCATCCATGAAATGCTTCCCGTAATTGAAAGAGAAGAACTGGCGGACTATATAGATGTCTTTTGTGAAAAAGGATTTTTTTCTGCAGAAGAAATGAAGATCATTTGCGAAGCGGGAAAAAACCATGCTTTAAAACCGAAGCTGCATGTGAATCAATTGAACAGTATCGGCGGCATCCAAACCGGAATTTCATTAGACGCTTTATCACTCGACCATTTGGAAACTTTGACGGAAAATGAAATGGAATTATTGGGAAAATATAAAGGTGCTTCTACCCTGCTTCCATCGGCGGCGTTTTTTTTAAGAATGCCGTTGCAACCGGCCAGAACCCTTATTAATGCCGGCGCTGCAGTTACTTTAGCTTCTGATTATAATCCTGGTTCTTCACCATCAGGCAATATGAATTTTATCATTTCTCTTGCCTGTATTCAAATGAAAATGCTGCCCGAAGAAGCGATAAACGCTGCCACAATCAACGGTGCCTGCGCAATGGAAATTGAAAGTGATTATGGAAGCATTTCTATCGGCAAAAAAGCAAATCTTATATTTACAAAACCGGTGCCTTCGCTTGCATACCTTCCCTATTCATTTGGAAACAACCTGATTGATAAAGTGATGATTGACGGTACTTTTATTTAAATTGAAAAATAATTTATTGAACTGTTTATAAACTTATGCTGTATGCCAACAAACTTTAAACGACTTGACAAGAAAGATATCCAAATGCTTACGCGTCTGAGAAAGTATGAAACAAAACTGGGAGAAATAATTCTCTCAGATAGTACTACTGATTTGGAAAAAGCAATATCAGAAACAAGCGCGAAGTATATTGTTTTCGGAATTCCGGAAGACATCGGCGTAAAAGCAAACCTCGGAAAGGGCGGTGCAGATTCTGCCTGGTTCCCATTTCTTGATTCTTTTTTAAATATTCAGAGCAATGATTTTTTGAGCGGTGAAAATATTTTTATCGCCGGACATTTTGATTTTACAGACGCGCAAAAATTAATTAATGTAAATGCAGCAACCGATGAAGAAAAGATAACAGCGTACCGTTCCTATGTAAGTAAGATCGACGATGCAGTGGAAGAAATGGTAAAAATTATTACCCAAAATAAAAAAATTCCCATCATCATTGGCGGCGGCCACAATAATGCGTATCCTGCAATAAAGGGCTCTTCCAAAGGATTGTACAAAGCAGAACTGTTGCAACTTGCACAAATTAATTGCATCAATTTAGATGCACATACCGATTTTCGCCCTCCAGAAGGAAGGCATTCCGGGAATGCTTTTCGCTATGCGGATGAGGACGGATATCTGAATAAATATTGTGTTATCGGCGTTCATGAAAATTATATCCAACAAAATATCTGGATAGATATTGTGAACAATCCCTTCATTGATCTTATTTCTTACGAAGATATTTTTATTCACCAAAAAAGAAATTTTATAGAAGCTATTGCCCATGCGACATCTTTTACCGCTGATAATTTCACCGGTATAGAACTGGACCTGGACTCCATTGAAAATGTGTTGAGCAGCGCTTCCGCTCCATGCGGAATTTCAAGTTTAAACGCGCGGCAATACCTCAATTTTGCAGCCATCAGTTCAAGAGTCGCCTACCTGCACATCTGTGAAGGAGCAACAAAAACTGATTTTGGCGAAACCGATAATTCTACCGGAAAATTAATCAGCTACCTTGTAAGCGATTTTATCAAAGCGCACTCAAAAGTTTGATAGAACCTCAGCAAATTGAAACGAACAGTAAACAAAGATTTAATTGCTTTTTTGTTTTTGGACAAACAGTATCTGAAAAATCATTTTAAAATAATTCGATAATTTGTACATTTACTATTGATTAAACAAGAAACGGGAGCAGTATTTTTTTGACTATTGCTTACTTGCCACACTCCACACGAAACAACGCGAGAATTTTTAATAGAAGGTTATTATAAAAACTTTTAAATGTTCCTTCAATTTAAAAAAGGTATTCGTTTTTCGGAAAATCTTTCAGAAAGAAGCATTTCTTTCAGCGCTCTTATACGTTGGGCTATAAGTCTTGCCAAACCATATCGCAAAATGGTGGTGATTATTCTGGTTGCCATGTTGCTTCAGGCTTTAATTGGTTTGGCAACGCCGTGGCCGCTTAAAATTATCATTGACAACGTAGCTGGCCACCATCCATTGCCCCACTGGCTAAATTGGTTAGATCTTATTTTCCCAAAAGAAAATATAAAACAACTGGCAGCTGTTGCTGCCATTAGTTACATTGTCATAACTGCCTTAGGTTCCTTTGCCGATTTTTTGGATACTTATTTTAATGAAAAAGTGGCGCAGTCTGTTGCCAATGATCTGCGGCGTAAAATATATCATCATCTTCAGCACCTTTGCCTTTCTTATTATGATACCCATCAAACCGGTAAATTGCTGAGCACCCTGACTACCGATGTCTCCACAATACAGGATTTCGCTTCTTCTATCCTGCTAAACATTCTTGTAGATGCAATTACAATTTTGGGCATGATTGGAATTATGTTTTATCTCGATGCTGATTTTACTTTGGTAGCCCTGGCAGTCGCTCCGTTTCTACTTTTTTTTGTAGCGCGTTTCAAAAAAGCGATGAAGAAAGCAACACGTGAGGTTCGT
>JAHEZB010000564.1 GCA_023251285.1 Chitinophagaceae bacterium
CCCGGTAATGGCAACATTCCGGAAGTGCATTATATATCTTATCATTTGCTTTCTGAAATTCAAGATCATGACCAGCTGCAAGCACTTTAGATTTTATTTTTTCAAGGTTTATGATTGAAGGATCATAAACCACTGCAAGCATTTCTGTTTCTACATTCCAATTTGCGGATTCGATTCCTTTTACTTTCAGTGCTTTTTCGATTCGTTGTTTGCATTGTATGCATTCGCCATAAACCTTAAAGGACGCAGTGCTATCAGCGGGATTTACCTGAGCATCTGAAGAAAAAAAAGTAAATAGTGATAGAATTATCAGGAGTAAAGATTTAAGGCGGCTATTGTCAATAGCCGATTTGTGAAGTCTTCTTTTTTTATTATTTAAAATTTTCATAGCTTTTGTTTGATCTGTTCATCTTCTTATTTTCCACTATCGGAATTTGCCGAAAGAAGAAAATGACTTTTAATTTTTAATTATTCGCCTTAATAAAGTGGTAATTCAATAACCACTGGTCTCAAAAAATAGTTTTTTAAGATCAATAAAAAAGTGAATCAGATCAGAAAGGTGCAGTATAAAATACAGAAGTGTAAATTACTTCGTAAAGGAGTATAGCTTTCAGGATTTTTAGTTTGAGTTTCTAAAAGTTTATCCTGCTTATTTAAAGAAAAAGTTTTAGGTAAAAAAGCACTTGTAAAAAATATTTTTTGAAAAAAAGCCTCAGGAAGATTTTGATCATTGTGAATTTTCAAGACTTTAATGTGGCTGCTGCAACAATCATTTGCCTGGTTGTTATGCATACCGCATTTCTCACATTTATTTCCATCTTTTTCTACAAGGCTCCAGGCAATCGTTTTGCCCATACATTGCTGCATATACACCGTAGTTCCTGAAGAGGAAGCGAGGTATGCAAAAGTTAATATGAGTAGTAGAAGCTTTTTCATCAATTAAAATGCAAAGGTAGTTTTTATTTTTTTTGATCTTGATTTTTGAGTTAGGATAGCAGTTCTGCTTTATAGCCTGCTTTTTCTACTGCATTTATAATATCATGCACCGACAGGTTTTCATTATTCACAGTTAAAATTTTTTTTGGGTTCTGTGTATCCACTTTCCATTTTCCTTCACCAATTTTTTCATTTAGAATCGGGGTTACTTTTGCAATGCATGATCCACACATAATATTCGTTTTCAATTCAGCTGTTTTCATTTCTATCTCTTTTTTATCTGCAAATTTATCATCCGGGTTTAATGATTTCTTATATAATTCGGGAAGACATTTACACGATTATGGATTGAACATTGATTCCTTTCAAATGCGGAGACACTCCCTGCATCCTTCGTTCCTAAAGGATGGATAATGAATGGTTAGTGTATGGATAATACATAGATACTCGATGATAGTGTATGAATGCTGTATGAAATTCTTATCCTAATTTGTCCTGTTTAAAAATCTGGAAAAGAAAAGCATGGAATCGATAACATGTTCTTGCCAATAACTCCATTCGTGGCCTCCTTCATATTCTTCATAGTCGTGCACGATGCCATTTTCTATCAATTGCTGATGCAAAAGCCGGTTGTCCTCAAGAAGCGGATCTGTAATGCCACAATCAAAACTGATGGCAGGAAGTCGTTCTTTATATTTTAAAATTGTTGCGAAAATGTCTTCTTCAGTGCTGTCTTCCTGTTTGTAATTCTCAATATTTTCTTCAACAAATAACTTCATTTGCTGAACATTGGTAATTGAAGAATGTGCAGCAATGGCAGTGAAAATGTCATGATATTTTACTCCAATTTTAAAGGCGCCAAATCCTCCCATGGATAAGCCGCCAATAAACATCTTTGAGTCGTCTGTAACCGCCGGAATGCAATTCTTAATTGCTGCGGGAACATCTTCTGCAATCCATTTTTCAAAATTGTAATTATTATGTGAAAGATAAGCTGAACCGTCGCCCCACAAACCGTCGGATGGCATAGCGATTATCATCGGCGGCATCAATTTCTTTTTGATTAATGACAAAAAGGAAATATGAACGCCTCCGCTTAATGCCCAGCTCCACGAACTTCCATACACACCGTGAAGTAAAATTACCAGTGGACAAGCAGTCATTTCTTCAATGCCTGGCGGTACAAAAACACAAATGTCTCCGCGGCCTTTTAAGTTTTTGCTTTTAACGGTAATGTATCGAAGGAAATCATTTTCAAATCGTGGATTTGAAATTTCAATTGTACGAAATTCTTTCATTAGTTACTTTTTCTCATAAGGATTAGCAAGCGCCGATTCATTCAGGTAAAATCTATTTAGGGAAATTGCTGACAAATGCTTTGAAATTAAACATCAAAATTCAATAACACCCTTTGCATTTTTCCCCTGAAGCAAATCGTCAAAGGCTTCTGGTAATTGTGAGAGCGAATACTTACGTGTTACTAATTCTTCTAACATTAATTCCTGTTTTTCATAATGGTCAATAATCGCAGGAAAATCTATCTGTGGTTTGCATTTTCCGTACAACGGATTGATATATTTTTTATCCCACTCAAATAAATTCATATCAATAGTAATTTCTTCTTCAATGCCACTAACCTGAACCGCTGTTCCTCCATTTCTGATCATGGCCAACGGCGCTGCTCCTAAAGCCGCTACAGCTGTACATTCAAAAGCATAATCAGCGCCTCTGCAACCTGTTAATTCTTTTACTTTCGCTGCTGCATTCAATAACCCTTCATCCTGTTTATCGGCAAGAATAAAATCGGTAGCGCCCATTTTTTTTGCCATTTCAAAACGCCTTTCTTTTACATCGATTACAATAATTCTTTTTGCTTTG
>JAHEZB010000565.1 GCA_023251285.1 Chitinophagaceae bacterium
CTGAAAGCAGCAGGTATTTATAAGCACTATCCGGCTGTCCTTTTGCTTTATAAATATCTGCAAGAAGCGGGCTTATATCGGCTATATATGTATTGGAATTTTCGCCCCATGATTGCACCGTATTTTTATTGTTCTGAAAAAAGCCGATAGACAATCGGGCATAGTATAATGCTGAATCCAATTTTCCTTCTTTTTGAAACAATCGCGCTAATCCCTCGTATGAAAGCCCCACTCCAAATGCTACTATTTTTGCGAAATAGGGTATTGCGGCTCTGTAATGATAAAAAGCGGAATCGTTATTGTCTTTTGCTGAATAAATATTTGCGAGCAACAAGTTATTTGCGCTGGCATAAAATGGGAAATCAATGGAATTTGCAAAAGAAAAATCTATTTTTTTTGCATAGTACAAAGCCGAATCCGGAAGCCCTAATTTGTAAAATGCATTTGAGATAATCCCATTTGTCTGCAATCTCCAATCGTCAAAATCTACCTCATCTTTTTTAACTTTACTCAGAATTGAATCCATTACTTTACCATAAATCAACACATGCTGATAATCTTTCATGGAAATGTAATCGCTAGTTAAATTGTTAATAGCCGTAAGAAGGAGTGATTTATCATTTTGTGCTTCAGCTAATTCTAAATTTTCAAGCCTTATTTCCAATGCTTTTGGATAATTGCCCAGCGAATGAAACAGCGAGGCTACAATCTCCTGTACATACATCAGGTGATTTGAAAAAACGGAGGGGGACAATAATCTATACTCTTTTAATGTTTTAATTTTTTGTTGCATGTCAAGTGCTTCTTGCGCATAATACGATGCAGAATCCGAATTATAATTTTCAGTGTTAAATGCATAGCCAGCAGCGATTGAAATGAGTATTTTAACCTTTGTTGTGTCTTGTTTTTGTTGTGAAAGGTCATATTCCTTATCGCTAATAAATTGGTCGCGCCAGCTCAGCACACTATCTCTAAAGGTCGTATCCTTATCAATAGTAAACACGCGATCAGGAACTTCATTATCATCTTTTCCATTATATGTTTTTTCAACAGTTAACCAGCTACCCCGGTTAAATTTATAACGGATGACGCCAGGCTGTAAATTCAGTGTAATTGATTTTTCATTTTCAGCATAGGGTTTCATCAGGTAATTCTTATTTGCAGTAGAATCCCAATTATTGAAAGTGCCCGTTATATAAATACTATCGTGGTGGATGGCTGTTTTTTCCTTTAAAATAAATTGCACTTTGTATTGAGCTTTCAAACCGGCGAAAAAAAACAGCAGGGCAAGAAGTGATAAACATTTTTTCATCCGAAATTTTTATGCGGTTGGTAATTGAATAATGAATGTCGTTCCTTCATCTTCTTTCGTTTCCACTTTTATTTCCCCACCATGTACTTTGATAATATCATAACTTAAACTCAATCCCAATCCAGTTCCTTGCCCAGTTGGCTTAGTTGTAAAAAACGGTTGAAATATTTTGTCAACAATTTTTTGTGGAATGCCGTTGCCATTGTCACTAACGGCTATGCTTACACTATTTTCTAATTTCTTAGTCGTAACAGAAACTTTCGGTTCGTACGCACTGTTCTTCGAAATAACATTCTTGCTTTTTTGTTCCTGCCCGAATGATTCGTTCAGGCGGGCGTTTACTGTACTTCGGCTGCGCTCAGTACAGGCGTAGAATGCATTGTTGAAAAGATTTAATAACACTCGTCCAATATCCTGGGGAATCACATTTATTTTTCCAATTGTTTTATCAAAATCGGTTTCGATGGTTGCATTAAAACTTTTGTCTTTTGCACGAAGACCATGAAAGGAGAGACGCAAATATTCATCAGCCAAAGCATTGATATCTGTTGGTTCCTTTTGACCGGTGCTTTTGCGTGAATGTTGCAGCATTCCTTTTACGATCGCATCGGCGCGTTTTCCATGATGATTTATTTTTTCTTCATTTTCTTTAATGTCATTGGCGATGGCAATTGCTTCTTCCACATTACCATTTTGCAATTCGATTTCCATTTCGGCAATCAGTTCGCTGTTTACATCTGAAAAATTATTGACAAAGTTTAAAGGATTTTGAATTTCATGTGCAATGCCTGCTGTCAGTTCTCCAAGCGAAGCCATTTTTTCTGACTGCACCAATTGTTGTTGCGCTTGTTTTAATTCTGTCAAAGTATTATCAACCTGCTTTTTCGCTGCTTCCAATTTGTTGAAATCCTCGTAACGTGCGTAGGCAGTGGAAAAAGCATCAGCAATTGATTGCAATAAATCCATTTCTTCCTTGCCCAGACGAGCGATATTTCCGACGTACAACATTCCTTGTTGAAATGGAACAAAGTGCAAATTAAAACCTCCGGCAGGCATGGTGCTTAAATATTGCTCTGAACTTTTCATTGCTCCTTGTTTCACCAGGCTATCGGCAAATTCTTTGAATGTTTCTTCATCCCAGTGATCGGTATAAATTTCTTTTTTCTGCCAATGGGTGATCACATGTGCTATCCTTCCGGGAGTATTATAAGGTAAATGAAACGCAGCAATTCCTTTGCCGTCAGGAGTGGAAAGAAAGGTATGAATCTGTTGCTGCTCATCATCCATAATAAATACGCCGCAGCGAATGAAAGGAACGCCAAGAATGGTCAGTTCATTCCAGATCAGTGGTGTAATCCTGTCCAGGTCAGTAATCGTCCGCATGGACGCTATGTCTGCGCGAATGCGGTCAAGTGCTGATTGCTTCACAGCTTCTTTTGCATTGCTTTCTGCTTTTTCCAGATCTCTATATCTTTTGTAAGTGAGGCTGAGAACTGATGT
>JAHEZB010000566.1:0-476 GCA_023251285.1 Chitinophagaceae bacterium
AAGGTCTTGATCTAACTGCTGTTCGTCTTGATCTTCAATATACATTTAGTAACCCACGCCCTGATCTACGACTTCGTAATATGATCTTCGTCTGTGTTTTTGTTTGGCTGGTAGTATAACCATACCATCAGCCATTAACTTTTGTCCCCACTGCCTGAATGCGTCGGCACCATGAGAATTTTCATTATGCACCGGCTCATCAGACCAACATGCCATGGTCTTATTCCATTTTTTCTTATAGTTCTCAAGCCTTTTTATGCCTTCGTCGCAATACTTTTCATCGAAACAGGCGGAACTAAATGATGCTCTTGTGGCTTGTATACCGGCCATTATAAATGACACGGCAGGAATAACGACAAATTTTTGTCCTGGCCATAATTCTTCCAGCATTTCCTTTATTGACTTGCTGGTGTCTGGTGTTGCCCCGATCCGTTTGTGGGCCGCCTCATGTGGCAAGAAATGGACACCATACACGA
>JAHEZB010000566.1:486-2809 GCA_023251285.1 Chitinophagaceae bacterium
AACAAATTTACGATCCGCCGATATTCCTTGAAGAACTTGTACATAATGAATTAAATCTTCACCGCTATACTCGTAATAATGAATGAAACGATGTTGCATCAAAGCTTCTTGATGCAACCAAATGGCGGTCATATCGCCTTTACCAATATCCCAAAAGGTGTTTACCGGGATTGGCAGGATAGGAATTGATTTAACTATTCTGCCCTGCGACCTTGCCTTTGATAGCTGGTCACTATAATAGCAACCTTCTGTTGATACCTGAAAAGCTTCTTTGGGAGTTGTTGGGTATTCCTGGCGCATTTTCCAAATATCGCCTGAAAAGTCAGATTCGCAGGTTGCGACATACCACGCCCTTTTCTCAGTGCTTATAGGGAATCCGATAACAGACTCAACCTCTTCGAAATATTTATTGTAGATAGGGGTAATGACGACATTATCAGGATCAAGTTCATACTCGTCTGCGTCTGTCCAGGGGAAGAAATGAAACCTGTAATCCTTTTCGTTCAAGTCCTTACTTTTTTCCTTGATAGCCATTGCCCGGTTAGTTATTTTGTAATAATCGCCTTCTTGCCCTTCGGCTGTTGACTCGATAACCACTATTCCGGTCTTAGGAACCGCAGGAATAGAGCCAGTTATAACCTCAGTGGCTTTATCTGGATAATCAGCGCATATCTTACCAAATTCGCTGATGTGCAATCGGTGTAAAGTTCCAGCGCGCATTGACGTTGCTACTCTAATGCTTGAATGATTATGTCCAAAAATAAGTTCACTGGCTGAATTTTTTGATAGGGGCACTTTGTTTTTTATAAACTCAGGTAAATTATCATAAGCAAATTTCACCTTATCTCTAAAAATAACCTCTGCGACCTCTCTATTCTGAGCAATAACACCACATCTGATAGGCTCTTTGCTGAAAAGAGCAGTGTCTAACCAAAGAATAGAAAATAGTGTTGTGCAACCTAACTGCCGGGCCTTTAAAATTGTATTACGAAACCAAAGCGACGATAAAAGCGTAAGCTGTGTTTTGTTGGGAATAAAATCAATAACCAACCCGTCTGATGAATGATCCCCCTTAATGATGATTTTATAAAGCAGACCGCTGGTTATACGAAACCAGGCGTCATCAAGTTTTTCTATTATTAACTTTTCTTGATCTTCTGTCACTTTGTTACGCCGATAATTGCTCCTGAAAGTTTTTCAAAGAAATCCTGGGCGCCCTCAACATTCACGTTGTTATTCAAATTCAGCTTGTCATTAAACAATCCAAGATGACGTCCGGCGAGTTCAATCTGTTTGCCTTTGTCCCAGAATTTAACTTCCTTAACAGTATCTATCCCACCATCGGAATTTTTTTGCTCAACAACCTTAATCGATGAAATAGCCGCGGCCACTTCATCGGGCCATTTTTTGACAGGCAGTAGGTTTCCATTTGCATCAAACGCCTTACGGGGATCATTGAAAGCTAACCGCGCTATCTCTAACAGAGTTCTATCGGCTGTTATTTCAGTACGTTGAGATCGCAATTTATATTCATTCTCAATTGCTTCCATAATGTCAACATTTGTTAATAATTTGCTTCCAATTTGTCTAGCCGTTTTTTCTGAATATCCACACCTAATAGCTGCTTGAGTAGAGTTTAAATCCACCATATATTCTTTAACGAAAAGCTTATGTTTTGGTTTTAACCCTGCCATTTCTTTCAAATTCAATATTATTGAATCCCTATTGTTAATACATTCCCTGCATTTTCATCTTACCGCCGCCGCCAAACACCTGCCCGGCCACTTCATCACGCATAGCCATCTGCTCTTTACCAGCTGACTGCATCAATAACTGCTTAGCCTGCGCGAGTGCATCATCAATGTTCTTAGCCGGTGTAAACTCTGCTTGATCTTCCTGCATAGTTTCCATGCCCTCATCCGAATCATCCTCTTGGCCCACTGAATAATTGCCCTGTTCGTCTACCTGAATTACGACCTTGAACCTCCCCACGGATAAATCCGGGGGATTCCGGGGAGAGTTAGCCGACATGACAAACCCCCGCTTCGACGCTGATTCCCAGCGCAACATTTAGCGTGTTAATAGCCGCATTAACGTCGCGGTCATTCTCGGCTCCACAGCCGCACTGCCAATGTCGTACCTTTAGTCCTACCCAGCCTTTTGGCCCCGTTAAAGAGCCGCAAGATGAGCAAATCCTAGTGGAGTTTTTGGAAGCAACTTCGATATATTGCGTACCGCTGGTAGTGCTCTTGTAGGCAATCATAGATCGTAATTGTGCGTGACTTGATGATGTTACGCTCTTCCCAAATTTATTTGCAATCCC
>JAHEZB010000567.1 GCA_023251285.1 Chitinophagaceae bacterium
ATATCGCGAGAAAAGGCCTTGCATCAATTAATAACATGAAGAATGGCGATTTCAATTTGCATAATGACTATTTTAATTCCCTTAAGGCAATCAATCCAAATGTCCGGAAATATTTTAGGATCGGCGATATCACCGCATTACAAATGAACATCGTCAAAACTTGCAAAAACACATTTCAATCTATAACAGGAAATAGCTGGTTCACAAGCAAAGAAATCTCTTATATAGAAGCTGTTTATAACCAATTATTGTCCGAAACATTGGTTGATATTGATCAATTGACCACTATTATTACTCCAAATAATTTCATTATGAAAGATGATGAACGCATGGTTAGAATTAATAGCATTTACAATGATATTATGGACAAGCACATTTTTGCAGAAAACTTCAGTAATGAAATAAATGCGCTTAGAATGCAAAGATTGAAAGAGAGCAAGGATGTTGAAATAAGTAGGTTATTAACTCAATTGAATAAATAAAATGAAAAGGATTGCAATGCTTTTTATAATGCTCACTCTGTTTTGTACAAAAGTATCTTTTGCACAATCAGAAGAGGCTCAACAACTTTTATTAAATGTAGAAAAGCTGGCTCAGTTCAAACAGATTTTAAAAGATTTAAAACAAGGATATGAGATACTTTCTTCCGGTTATGATGCAATTAAGAATATTTCGCAGGGAAATTTTGATTTACATAAAACTTTTTTAGATGGCTTATTAGCGGTCAGCCCAGAAGTAAAAAAATATAAAAAGGTATCTGATATCATCGACATGCAATTGCAAATAGTAAAGGAATATAAGAGTGCTTTTACCAGGTTTATGAATAACGGTGAATTCACGGTAGAGGAAATTAATTATTTGAGCAAAACTTATAATGATCTTTTTAAAAGAAGTTTAAATGATTTGGATCAATTAGCGACAGTTCTAACAGCAGGGAAATTGCGCATGTCTGACGATGAAAGGCTGCATTTTATTGATAAAGTATTTCAGAATATGCAGGATAAATTATTATTTCTCCATCATTTCAACAGCAGTGCTTCCATGCTCAGTATTCAGAGGGAAAAAGAGCAAAGTGATGTTGATCAGATGCGGAAGGTTTATGATGTGAAGTGAATATTTAAAAATGTGAGAATGAAAAAGTGGGTAAGAGTTGTCATGGTGATAACAGTAGGGGTAGTTCCTCAAATTACAAAAGCACAGGCGGTCGCAAATGAAATTCAAAGTATGCAAAGCGTGCTGGATAAATTGTTTACTGACATGATGCCTATGTGCAGCCAGTTAATAGGAGTGGGAAGGGGTATCGCTGGATTTGCAGCTACTTGGTATATAGCGTCAAGAGTTTGGAGACACATTTCGAATGCAGAACCAATAGACTTTTATCCATTATTCAGACCGTTCGTTATCGGGTTTGCCGTGATTATTTTCCCTTCCGTTATTGCAATGATCAATGGAGTAATGCAACCAACTGTTACTGCAACGTCTTCAATGGTCACAGATTCTGATAAGGCGATCACAGAATTATTAAAACTCAAAGAAGAAGCTATAAAAAATACAGATGCATGGCAAATGTATGTCGGAGAATCCGGCGAAGGTGACCGGGATAAATGGTATAAATATACTTACCATGAAGATCCTTCTCAGGAAGGAATGTTGGAAGGTGTAGGAAACTCGGTAAGTTTTGCTATGTCAAAACTTTATTACAACATGAAAAATTCCATCAAGGAATGGCTTTCAGAAATTCTAAAGATATTTTACGAAGCATCAGCGCTCTGCATTAATACAATAAGAATCTTTCATTTGATTGTTTTGGCAATTCTTGGCCCTTTGGCCTTCGGTATTTCAGTATTTGATGGTTTCCAGCATACATTGACTGTTTGGATTGCACGGTATATTAATTTCTTTTTATGGCTTCCTGTCGCAAATATTTTCGGTGCGATAATGGGCAAGATCCAGGAAAATATGTTGAACGTTGATATCAGCCAGATACATGACCAGGGCAATACATTTTTTAGTCCGACAGATATTGGTTATCTCATTTTTATGATCATAGGCATTGCAGGCTATTTTACCGTTCCAAGCGTAGCTAATTATATTATCCATGTCGGGGGTGGTAATTCATTGCTTCAGAAGGTTTCAGGCGGCTTCCAAAGTGCTACCAAAACAGCTTCTTCAACTATTTCTTCAAATGCTTCTTCAATGGTTAGAGATTCTTATGGAAACATAAAGAATACAATTCAATCAGGGTATGAAGCAAAAGGCAGTGACTATTTTAAAGACAAGATTTCCGAGAAATAATAAAAAAATAAGCGTGATGTTTCAACAAATGAAAAATATTGATAGTGCTTTTAAATATGTCCGTGGATTTACTTTACTCATTATCGCGGGAAGCTTTGCAGTCAGCTGTTTTGCAATCTATAAAAGTTATGAAATGGTAAATGCGAATCAGAAAAAGATTTTCATTTTAGCAAATGATAAAGCAATTGAAGCGTATGCTTCTGATAGAAAAGCTAATGTACCAGTGGAAGCAAAAGACGAAATAAAAACGTTTCATATTTATTTTTTTACACTTTCCCCTGATGATAAAGAGATACAATCAAGTATAACAAACGCTTTATACCTGGCTGACGCGTCAGCAAAAAAAGAATATGACAACCTGAAGGAAAGCGGTTATTACACTGAAATTATTTCGGCAAATATCAGCCAGGAAATTATAGTGGACAGTATTCAACTGGACTTGAATCAAACGCCCTATTATTTCAAGTGTTTCGCTACTCAGAAAATAACGCGAACAACAAGTGTATTAACCAGG
>JAHEZB010000568.1 GCA_023251285.1 Chitinophagaceae bacterium
TGAGAAGGTACGGCAGAATTGTTTCCTAAAATGGTTACGGCAATCACTCAAATTTCATTTTTCTGTTGGGGTTATTTTTACACACCTGCAAACTTCAAACTTTGAACTTCAACTTACAATAATTCCCTTTCTATTTCTTCCATCTGCACGATGTCTGATGCTTCGCTTTCTGTTGGAGTTACATTCATTCCTTCTATTAAATCACTCTTGTCCAGAACATCAAAAACGGCGGGTTGTATATTACAAAATACCAATGAATGCGCGGCTTCCGTGAAAGATTTTTGCGCCGATACAAATGCTTCAGCGATAGGAAGATCCATTTGCTGCACCTTCTTCAAATTGACTACCGCGTTTTTAACAGGAGCAGACAAGACATTCCGTAACACATTTTTAATTTCTTCTGTCATATTAGCATGTAAAACCTCTTCTTCTACCGTTATGACGTGCATTTTTTCTTTGGTATCAATTTTGACTTTCATGTTCTCAGTTTAGAAGAGTAACGCAAGATTTTTTCAAAGATATTAAAAAGGAAAAGTTTGCTCTTTAAAAGTTTTTTTAGAATAAGAGGTTTGCAAAGTATCAATAAGAACATAATTCTTAATCGTTTTTTACAAATCAGATTTTTTAATCTTTCACTATTCCTTATCGACTTTTTAACAACCTGTGCATTCTTTTAAACGTTAATTAATAGAATTTATTTATTATTATTGTACAAGCATTAAATTAAAAGAGCTCAAATTAAATTGTTTATAAATGGACAACAATTTTTCTACACAAGTAAAAGAAATTATTTCTTACAGCCGCGAAGAAGCTTTGCGGTTGGGAAATGACTTTATCGGAACAGAGCACCTGGTTTTGGGCCTGATAAGGGATGGCGAAAACACTGCGATGAAAATCCTGAAATCACTGAATGTGGATCTGTATGAATTACGAAAAGAAATCGAACTTGCCGTAAAAGATAAAACAGGTAAAAATATAGCGAATATCAACTCACTACCGCTTACAAAACAGGCAGAAAAAGTAATCAGAATTACCGTTCTGGAAGCTAAAACAAACAAAAGCCCGTTGGTGGAAAGTGAACACCTGATGCTTTCTATCCTGAAAAATAAAGAAAATATCGCTACGCAGATATTAAACCAGTTTGACGTCGATTATGACATGTTCAAAAGCGAATTGGGCTATGTAAAGACTGACCCAAAAGCGGATTTCCAGGATGAAGAAAGTGAAGAATTTGAAGAGGAAAGGAAATCATATTCGCAGCAACAAAGACCTACGAAAAGCACTGCCGCACAGACAAAAACGAAGACGCCGGTATTGGATAATTTCGGAAGAGACATTACGCGTCTTGCAGAAATGGGAACACTGGATCCAATCGTAGGGCGTGAAACAGAAATTGAAAGAGTTTCACAAATACTCAGCAGGCGGAAAAAGAATAACCCGATACTCATTGGTGAACCAGGCGTTGGTAAAACTGCAATCGTAGAAGGTTTGGCATTAAGGATCATCCAAAGAAAAGTAAGCCGGGTCTTGTTTGATAAAAGAGTCGTTTCTCTTGATCTTGCTGCGTTGGTGGCTGGTACCAAATATCGCGGACAGTTTGAAGAAAGGATGAAGGCGATCATGAACGAACTCGAAAAAAACCGGGATGTCATATTATTTATCGATGAGATTCATACCATCGTTGGTGCAGGGGGAGCAAGTGGCTCACTTGATGCTTCCAACATTTTCAAACCGGCTTTGGCCCGTGGAGAATTGCAATGCATTGGTGCATCCACTTTGGATGAATACCGCATGTACATTGAAAAAGATGGCGCCTTAGACCGTCGTTTTCAAAAGGTAATGGTAGAACAACCAAGCGTTGATGAAACCATCGAAATATTGAACAACATCAAAAGCAAATACGAAGATTACCACAATGTCATTTATGATGAGGAGGCGATTGATGCCTGTGTAAAACTGAGCGATCGTTATATGACCGATCGTTTATTGCCGGATAAAGCCATTGACGTGTTGGATGAAGTAGGTGCAAGGGTGCATTTGAAAAACATCAATGTTCCGCAGGAAGTGATCGAGTTGGAGAAAAAAATTGACGACATCAAACACGAAAAAAATAAAGTTGTAAAAAGCCAGCGTTTTGAAGAAGCTGCTTCACTTCGTGATACCGAAAAACGTTTGCAGGAAGAATTGGAAAAGGCAAAGTCAGATTGGGAAGAAGAGAGCCGCAACAAAAGATATCCGATCAATGAAGAAGCGATCGCAGAAGTTGTGAGCATGATGACCGGCATTCCGGTAAAGAGAATGGTACAGGAAGAAACAGACAAATTGCGTAAGATGGGCGATGATCTGAAAGGCGCAGTAGTTGGACAGGATGAAGCAATTTCCAAAGTGGTAAAGGCGATCCAGAGAAACAGGGTAGGGTTGAAAGATCCGAAAAAACCAATAGGAACGTTTATATTCCTTGGTCCTACAGGTGTCGGAAAGACAGAACTGGCGCGTGCTTTGGCAAGATATATGTTTGACAGCGAAGACGCACTGATCCGCATCGACATGAGTGAGTACATGGAGAAATTTACCGTTTCAAGGTTGATAGGAGCGCCTCCGGGATATGTGGGTTATGAAGAAGGCGGCCAATTAACAGAGAAGGTGAGACGCAAACCATATTCTGTAATTCTGTTGGATGAAATTGAAAAAGCGCACCCTGATATTTACAATATTTTGTTGCAGGTTTTGGATGATGGTGTCCTTACTGATGGATTGGGAAGAAAGATCGATTTTAAAAACACCATGATCATCATGACTTCCAACAT
>JAHEZB010000038.1:0-8013 GCA_023251285.1 Chitinophagaceae bacterium
TGGTACTTGCTTTAGATCCTTAACATTTACTACAGCTACAGAACCAGTTATATCTTTTTTTACCTGTGAGGTATAACCGGTAACAACCACTTCATTTAAATTAGTGGCGGACGGAGAAAGAGAAACGTTGATATTATTCCGGTCAGAGATGCTCACATCCTGACTTTCATATCCTACATAACTCACGGTGAGGGTTTTTGTATTCGCAGGAACATTGATACTAAATGTTCCGTTGCTACCAGTTGTTTCTCCTGTTTTTCGACCAACGACTACAACAGAAGCGCCCACTAAAGGTGCTCCGTCCTTAGTGGTTACAGTTCCGGTAATAGTTCTTTGCTGCGCAAACGATTGCGTAAAACAGAAAAACAAAATAAGTGCGGAAAGCAGTAATTTTCTTTTCATAATTAATTAAATAAAGGTGGAGGAGTTGTTTGATGCACAAATTACAAACTCAAAAAAGGTATTTTATCACAAAATTGTAATTTTTTTAACATAACATTTGTTTAAAAACTTTAAGATAAAAAAGTACCATAGCTAACTTCTTGCTACATCGGTCTAATAACCAACCCTTTAACTGCCCGGTAATCCTTCTATTTTTTTTAAAACATATGTCATTAAAATGTATCGCAAGGGGTCGCAGCTTTAGAAGGGCGACGATTAGCAGACGTTCTGACGCAAAGAGGAATTTTTGATTGTAAGAAAATCGATTATTTGTCCGTTTGTTGCCTCATCACGCCTTCAAGTTAAACATTTGCTGCGAGGCTTTTTTTGCAGGAAACCAGGAAGCAGCAAAAGCTATGATCATGGCAGTGAAAGCGACGAGAATGAAATCGGTAATGACCAATTTAACGGGGAAGTAATCTATTAAAAAAGAATTCCCAACCAGTTTAATCAAATGAAATTTGATTTGCAAAAAAGCAATGATAAGCGCTAAAATGATTCCGGTTGCTGCACCAACAACAGCCAGTAAAATTCCTTCACTTAAAAATATCTTTTGGATTAATGATTTATCTGCGCCCATCGATTGCAACACACTGATGTCTTTTCTTTTTTCCAGCACCAGCATAGTTAAAGCACCTACCATATTGAACGCTGCAATAATTAGTATTAAAGTAAGCACTGCAAAAATGAACCATTTTTCTAAACGCATCGAATTATACAAACTCGTATTCTGCTCATATTTTGTAAGTACTTTATATTTATCTCCTAAAAGATTCTGAAGTGTTTTTGTAAAATCTTTCGTTTTATCAGCATTCAATAATGAAATTTCAAGGGCACTGTATTCATCCGGCCCGTAATTCATTTGCTGCTTCATAAATGGCAGATTCGTCAGCACGTATTTATTATCAAAATCCTGCTGAATAGCAAAGCTGCCTGATGTAGTTGCATTTCCTTCACTAAGTGCAGAAAGGGGACTTGGATTATCAGAATCAGTTTTCTTCGGAAGAAAAACCGTCACCGGAAGAAGATTTCGGTCTGCCTGAATTCCAACGGCGTTTTCGATTCCGGCGCCCAAAACCAATTTTGGATTGTCGATCGTTCCAACATTAAAAACGCCGTGATACATTTTCTCCGGCACGCCCGAAACTTTGTAATAATTACTGTCAACGCCTTTTAATAAAACCACAGTTTGCTGGTCGCCATTTTGCAATAAAGCCTTTTCTTCCACATCAAGAGAAGTCCCTTTGATTCCGGGAATTTTATGAATTTCGTTGAGTTGTGATTGAGTAAGCGTGAAAGTCTTCCCTTTATCAGGAACCACTTTTACATCTGAATAAAAATTGGAATAAAGCGATTTTACCAAATCTTCAAAGCCATTGAAAACGCTTAAAACCAACACCTGGCATAAAGTAGAAAAAGCAATCACGCCGGCCGTTACCCACGAAATAATATTGATCGCATTCGTGCTTTTTTTTGCTTTAAAATATCTCCAGGCAAATTTGAGGTACAAGGAAAAATTATTGAATTATAGAATTATTAAATTATCGGGCCGATTCCTCTTCATCACCTTTTTCGAATGGTTTTGGTTCTTTCTTTATGTCATCCAGCAATTTTTCTATTTTGAAAACATAATCCAATGTATCGTCCAGGTAAAAAGTAAGTTGCGGAATGCTGCGCAACTGGTGTCGCATTCTTTTTCCCAACTCGCCGCGTATTTCACCGCTCCGTTCTTTAAATTTTTCCAAAGCCACCTCCGGATCTTTTACCTGGAAAAAACTCAAATAAATTCTTGCTTCATAAAGATCGGGAGTAATTTTTACTGATGAAATAGAGATCATTCCGCCTTCCATCATGTTCAATCCCATCTTCAAAAAAATCTCATTCAGTTCTTTCGAAATTTCCGCTGCTACCTGTTTTTGTCTTTTACCTTCTGTCATCTTATATAATTATGTCCCGATAACCTTCGGGATTGTAAATTTAGTTACTTTGCCGCTATTTCAAGTTATTAAGCATTTCAATTGTTTTAATGAAGAGTTTACGGACCATTTTCAGATACGTGCGCAAGTACCCGAAATTAATCTTTACTTATTTCGGTTTTAATATTCTTTCCAACCTGTTTTCAGTTATTTCCCTGGGACTTTTAAGTCCTTTTTTATTGCTTATTTTTAAAAAACAAAATGTACTGAGCAATGTTTCTCAAAACAGCAGTTTTTTAACAAGAATCAATCCAGTCAACCAGTTTAAAGAATGGATTGGCACTGTAGTTCAGCAACCTCATGGCGATGTGAAAGCATTGGGCGTTATCTGCATTTTGATCCTGACGTTTATTATTTTAAAAAACATTTTTTTATATCTGTCAATTTATATTCTCACTCCCATCCGTAATCATATTGTAAATGATATGCGGACAAGCATGTTTAAAAAAATATTGGAATTGCCTATTGGTTATTTTAACGATCAGAAAAAAGGCGACATCATGAGTCGTCTTACCAATGATTTAAGTGACGTAGAAACTTCATCGGTAAATTTATTGGAATCACTTTTCAGAGAGCCGGTCACCATTCTCATCTTCCTGTGTTATATGATTGTATTGAGCCCACAGCTCACGTTATTTTTGATGTTATTATTGCCAATCGCAGGATTTATTATCGGACGCATCGGGCGTTCTTTAAAAAAACAAAGCACGATGCTGCAGGAAAAGCTCGCTGCTATTCTTTCCACAATTGAAGAAACACTGAGTGGAATCCGCGTCATCAAAGCATTTAACGCAGAACAAAAACAGTTCAACAAATTTACAGTTGAAAACAACGAATTGCTTCGTATAAAAAATAAAGCCATCAGAAAAAGAGATTCTGCTTCGCCGGTTAGTGAAGTTTTAGGAGTTACGGCTATCGTTTGTGTTTTGTGGTATGGCGGACGTTTGGTTTTGAATAAAACCTTTCTTGATCCCGGCGACTTTTTTACTTATATTTTAATTTTTTCCCAAATTATTCAGCCATTAAAAAATCTTTCTTCTGCTTCATACAATATCCGCAAAGGCGCGGCCAGCGTTGAACGTATCGAACACCTGATTAATGAAGATGTAGTGATAAAAGAAATTGCTAATCCAATAATCCTGGACTCTTTTAAAGATTGTATTGAATTTAAAAATGTTTCATTTTCCTACCAGGATAAAATAATTCTGGATGATATCAATTTAAAAATTGAAAAAGGAAAAACCGTTGCGCTCGTTGGTTCTTCCGGCGCGGGCAAAAGTACGCTTGTTGATCTGGTTCCGCGTTTTCACGATACAGTAAAAGGTGAATTGCTGATAGACGGAATCAACATCAAAAATTATTCTTTGCATTCGCTGCGCAACCAAATGGGCATTGTAACGCAGGAACCGATTTTATTTAATGACACCATTGCCAATAATATTTCTCTTGGAATGCAACATGCGGCAAAAGAAAAAATAATCACAGCAGCAAAAATTGCCAATGCAAACCAGTTTATTTTGCAAAAAGAAAATGGATACAATACTACAATCGGCGAACGTGGAAATAAACTGAGCGGCGGCGAAAAACAACGCGTTACCATTGCCAGAGCCGTTTTAAAAAACCCGCCGATTTTAATTCTGGATGAAGCGACTTCCTCACTGGACACAGAAAGTGAAAAACTGGTTCAGGATGCCATTAATAATTTAATGAACAACCGCACCAGTATTGTAATTGCGCACCGGTTAAGCACGATTCGTCACGCAGATGAAATTATTGTTTTGCAAAAGGGAAAAATCGTAGAACGCGGCACCCACATGACTTTGATGGCGCTCGATGGATTTTACAGGAGGCTGGTCACCATGCAGGAAGTGAAGTAAGAATTCTTTCAACAAACAAAGAAATAAATGGATTTTATAATTTCGCCTCTTTCTGATGCTCAATAATGAATTGAACAACTTCATCTAATGGAATTCCTGCCCGATTACACGCATCCTGAATTTCTTCGCGGGAAACATTGGCTGCAAAATATTTTTCTTTCAGCCTTTTCTTTACGCCCTTCAGTTCCATTCCTTCATATCCTGTAGGACGCATTAGCGAATAGGCATGAATTAAGCCGGATAATTCATCAAAAGCATAAAGCATTTTATCCATTTTTGTTTCAGGCTCCACTCCAAAATGATTTGGTCCGTGAGAAGCAATCGCACGAATAATTTCCGGATCCACATTTCTGGATTCCAGTTCTTCAATGATCTTTTTGCAATGCAATTCCGGCCACTGATCCCAATCAGCATCGTGGAGCAAACCCGCCATTTCCCATCGCCACTGATCTTCTTCATTCAGTTGTTCTTTTTCTGCCGCCCAGCTTTTCATCAGGTGCGCCACCTGCTTCATGTGCAGCTTTAATTTGTCGTTTTTAACCCAGTCGTTTAATAATTGTTTTGCTTCTTCTTTTGAAAGAACGTTTCCTCTATTGGCTTTGTCTCCGAAGCTATTTCTATTTAATAATAAGCTCATGTGTTCGTTTTATTAAAATGATAAATGTATTCAAAAAAAATTTGCAGTAAACAAAGAAATTTCGTCTTTTTCAATTTCAAAATTCTTTCCTTTGCTGCAATGTCTTTATTCATTACTTCTTTAAACTCCGGTAGCAATGGAAATTGTTATTATATAGGAAACGATACTGAAGCGGTATTGATCGATGCAGGCATTTCGTGCAGGGAAATTGAAAAAAGAATGAAGCGGCTTGGATTATTGATTGAAAAAGTAAAAGCGGTTTTTGTTTCTCATGAGCATTCTGATCATATAAAAGGACTGCCGGTATTGGTAAAAAAATATCAATTACCAGTTTATATTACGCCTCTCACCATGCGCCGCGGCGGATTAAACTTTGAAGAAAATTTATTCAATAACTTCATTGCGCATCAATCTGTTTTCATCGGAAAATTAGCCATTACCCCTTTTCCCAAGTTTCATGACGCCTGCGATCCTTATAGCTTTGTCATTTCTTATAATAATATTTGCGTGGGCGTTTTTACAGATATTGGTGTTCCGTGCAATGAATTAAAAAACTATTTCAAACAATGCCACGCAGCTTTCCTGGAAGCCAATTATGATGAAGATATGCTGGACAAAGGAAGTTATCCCATTCATCTGAAAAAAAGAATTCGTGGCGGTTTAGGCCATTTAAGCAATAACCAGGCACTCCAGGTTTTTCTTGAACACCGGCCGCATTTTATGAGCCATTTATTATTATCGCATCTTTCAAAAAATAATAATTCTCCTCAGCTGGTCGAGGAGTTATTCAAAGCTCATGCTCAAAATGTAACGGTAATTGTCGCATCCCGTTACCAGGAAACAGAAGTGTTTCATATTTGCCGGGATGAAACGGCAGGAGAAATTCCGGTTTTTAATCGGCGCACAAAACCAGCTTTGCAACTTTCTTTATCCTTTGCGTAAAACAAAGGCTGGCACAATATTTAATAGTTAATTTAAAAACTATAAAATATGTTGCCTGACACAAATTTTCCTGAAAACAGTAAAGACCCGAAAAAAAATCCTGACGACGAACGCGAACACACAGAAGAAGCGTTTGAACAGGCAGAAGAAGATATGGAGCGTGACCCCGATTTGCAACCGGATGAAGATGAAGATTTAGACGAAGGGGAACTTGCCCGAAAAGAAGGACATCCTTAACAGTTTTTAATAAAAGCAGTTTTTTTGTTACCGGGTATCTTCATTTTCTCAAAAGAATTTAAAACGACAGGCGGATATGATGTATGAAAAGCAGGACTCATTACACTTCCTCAGTTTGGTTTGACATTATGCTGATATTGCTTGCCAGCGTTGCCGGAAGCGTTGATGTAATGAGTTATTACCGGCTGGATCACGTGTTCACCGCCAACATGACGGGAAATACCATCCTGCTGGGTCTTGCTATCGGGCAGGGGAAAGTTGCCTCATCCTTACATTCACTGGCTGCATTAGCCGGTTTTTTTACCGGTGCGGTTGCAGGTGCTTTAATTGTTGAAAACAAAAAAAAAGGATGGTCTTACTATATCACTTTAAGCGTCGGCATCGAATGTTTTATTATTTTCATTTTGGCTCTTATCTGGTTTGAGTCAGGCGCCACGATGCGAAATCCGATACTTTATATTTCTATCTTATTATCTGCTATCGCCATGGGGATACAAAGTGCTACGATCAGGCACTTGAACATTCCGGGAGTTGTTACTACCTTCATCACCGGAACCATCACCAGTATTGGAATGAGTGCAGTAAGCGGTTTGCGAAGCGGATTTAAGAAAAAAGTAAAAGACGGGTTGCCCCAGCTGCCTGTAACCAAAAATTTAGAACAACGCATCGAATTACAGGTGATGGTCTTCTCTGCTTATGGATTAACAGCGGTTCTTACAGGATGGATAGAATATCATGGTGCTACACTTTTACCCGTTTTACCTTTGGTACTCATTTTATTTGTACTTGTCATCTGCGTTGTGCAGCCACAGAATGCACATTTCGATGCCGGTCAAAACCATCAGCAGTAAACAAACAAATAAGTTTAATTTTCATTTTTGGTATAGTGAAATAAATGAGACAAGAATAACAGGATCCAATAGGCGTTAAATGAGCTGCAACTCTTTATTACTGGTATTTACCGGGCAATTATTTTTTATTCACCCGCTTTTTATCTTTGTTTTATATTGTATATTGTGTGTAGGTTTCTTCCTTATTTCTGCGTTACCTAAAAACATGTATAAATATTTGAAAGGTATTCATCCTTCGCTTCAAAGGTATTCATCCTTCGCTTCAAAGGTATTCATCCTTCGCTTCAAAGGTATAGGAAAGGCATGGATAAGGCATGGGAAAGGCATGGATGAAGTAAGGGAAAGGCATAGAGTGCACATAATTTCTTATTTTTTCAAAAGCTTTGGATAGTACCTACAGTAACATTATTCATTACTTTTTGTTTTGAAATTTTTTAAATGAAAGAATCAACGAAAAATAAAATCATATGGACAATAGGTCATTCGACAAGAACATTTGACGAGCTATTGGAAATGCTGCGTTCTTTCAAAATAGAAATGGTAGCAGACATCAGAAGTTTTCCGGGTTCCAGAAAATTCCCGCAGTTTAATAAAGAAACTCTTCAGCAAACCTTTCCTGAAAATGGAATTGAATATATTCATATAAAAAAACTGGGTGGCCGAAGAAAAGTCAACCGCGATTCTAAAAATACATCATGGCGCGTAATGGCTTTTCGTGCTTATGCTGATTATATGGAAACCGATGAATTTAAGGAAGGAATTACAGAGTTAGAAAAAATCGCTTTGAAGAAAAGAACTGCTTATATGTGTTCAGAAGCAGTGTGGTGGCGATGTCATCGCTCGATGGTTTCAGATTATTTAAAAGCAAATGGATGGAAAGTCATGCATATTATGGCGTCTGGAAAAGAAGAAGAACATCCTTATACCGCACCTGCGAGAATTGTCAACGGCGGGTTAACCTATGAACCGGAAACTGAGAAAGATAGCTGAAATTGTATTTAAAAGATTTGCTTATAAATATTTTATGTCAAACGTTACTTTTGCAAAGGATT
>JAHEZB010000038.1:8023-9917 GCA_023251285.1 Chitinophagaceae bacterium
TATTTTTCTTTAGAAAGTTTTACTGCTTTTAAGACTTTCTCTTCGTCTTCCTTTTTTACTTTGATGGAATAATTCAAATGCACTCCATCGTATATTTTGGGTTCCGTTTCCGTAAGGTGACCTTCGACATTCACTGAAAGATCAGAAAAATTGACGCGCATTTTATTCAAAATACTTACAACATCAAAACCGGTACAACCGGCCAGGGACACAAGCATCAGCGCTTTTGGACGCGTCCCAATATTTTTGCCGCCTGCAGCTTCCTCTGTATCAATTTCTATTTTGTGCCCATTTACTTCTGCTGTAAAATTCATTCCGCCTTTGAAAACCGCACTGATGTTATTTGACGCCATTTTGTTTATTTATAGTAAAAGAATAACGCCAAAATTACTTCTTTTTATAAATGAGATTTTACGCCATCCGAAATTTGCTGGGCGCTCATCGCTCCTGATTGACGCCAAAGGACTTTCCCTTCTTTAAACAGAATCAAAGTAGGCACGCCCTGGATGTTATATTGTTGGGCCGCTTTTTGGTTGCGGTCAATGTCTATTTTCACCACTCGTAATTTGCCACTGTTATTTTTTGCAAAGCGCTGTAATTCGGGCGCCATCATTTTGCAAGGACCACACCAGGTAGCATGAAAATCAACGAGCACCGGTTGTTTATTATTTATTAAATCTCCAAATGTTTCCATAATACAAGATTGCATCATAAATTGTGCCGATCAGAAGAAAGCAGAACGTAGTAAGAAGAAGGTGGCAAAAAGTCAATAAAAATAGAGGTAAGAAGCGATTTGTGACATTTATTCTTCGGTATGAACAAGCCCTTGAACCTTGAATCTTCAACCTTTCTGCCTTTAACATTTTATCCTGAAATCTTTTTATTTTTATTTTTCAGGTAAATATTTCTTTATTACCTTTGCCGTCCGAAAAAAAAGAACACTATGGCTAGAGTATGTCAGGTAACAGGAAAAAGGCCGATCACGGGTAATACTGTTTCGCATTCTAATATTAAAACCAAAAGAAGGTTTTTACCCAACCTGCAGAAAAAAAGATATTTTCTGGCAGAAGAAGACAAATGGATCACTTTAAAATTGTCTTCAGAAGCGATTCGTACCATTAATAAAAATGGTCTTTATACCGTAGTGAAAGAAATGAGGTCTAAAGGAGTAAAGATTTAATTATTACATTTATTAAATTATTAAAATGGCAAAGAAAGGAAACAGGGTTCAGGTAATTTTGGAATGCACAGAGCATAAAGCTTCAGGGCTTCCAGGCACCAGCCGTTATATTACCAAAAAGAATAAAAAAAATACCCCTGAACGTTTGGAATTGAAAAAATTCAATCCGATTTTAAAGAAAGTTACTGTTCATAAAGAAATTAAATAATTAGCTCCTTAGCTAATCAGCACATTATTAAATTATTAAAAAATGGCAAAATCAGCAAAAACAGCGATAAAAACCAAAGACCAGAAAGCGGCCGCAGATGCTAAAAACTGGACTAAAGTTGTACGCGTAGTTCGCAGCCCAAAATCAGGCTCTTATACTTTTAAAGAATCTATTGTTCATAAAGACAAGATCAAAGAACATCTCGGAAGTTAATTTTGATTACAAAATTTTTTATTAAAGCTATCCTGCAATAAGTGCGGATAGCTTTCTTTATTTTTACCCCTTAACAATTTTTTAGATGGGAATTTTTGATAAAATTTTTGGTAAGAAAGAACAAAAGGAAACACTGGATCAGGGTTTGCAAAAAACCAAAGCGGGATTCTTTGATAAGATATCGAAAGCGATCGCCGGAAAAAGTACCGTAGACGAAGAGGTACTGGATGATCTTGAAAATGCTCTGGTGAGCGCGGATGTAGGAGTGGATACAACGGTCAAAATTATTGATG
>JAHEZB010000039.1 GCA_023251285.1 Chitinophagaceae bacterium
GTTATTCAAGAAAATATTTAATTCCCTGACGAATTTCTTCGTTATCTCAGTTGCTATTATTTTTTATATTTGATGAAATAATTGTTTTGAAAAATCTGTTCCTGATCTGCTTCCTTTTTTTCCAAAATCCGCTTTCTTTTTGCCAATCAAATTACTTTCAACAACAGGCAAATTATTCCATAGATGTTACCCTAAATGATCTTCAAAAGACGTTGGATGGATTTGAAATTATTGATTATACCAACAATTCTCCCGACACGCTCCGTTACGTCTGGTTTCACCTTTGGCCTAATGCTTATAAAAATGACCAGACTGCTTTCAGTGAGCAAATGTTGCAATTGGGAAACACTGATTTTTATTTTAGCGATGAAAGCAAATGCGGCTACATCAATCGATTGGATTTTAAAGTAAACGGTATCACTGCCAACCTGGAAGATCACCCGCAATATATAGATGTAGCAAAATTGATTTTACCTTTCGCCCTTTTGCCCGGACAAACGATAAAAATCACCACTCCTTTTCATGAAAAAATTCCTTACAATTTTTCGCGCGGCGGATATATCGACCATACTTTTCAGATAACGCAATGGTATCCAAAACCGGCAGTTTATGACAATCGTGGATGGCATCCGATGCCATACCTTGAACAAGGAGAATTTTACAGTGAATTTGGAAATTTTCACGTAAAAATCACTGTTCCAAAAGATTATATCGTAGCTGCAACCGGCGAATTGCAAAATGAAGAAATGAAGTGGCTTCACGAAAAATCAGAAGCTTCTGCCGATCAGATATCAGGAAAAAAACAACTAAAAGTAAGTAAGGGCTTACAAGAAAATAATAAAAAGAAAAAAGAAAAAAAAAGATATCAGCCCACAACCAAAAAAATAACAAAAAAAGATGAACCTGCTAATCTTCAACCTTCAAAGTCGGACCTTCTTCCTTTAACCAAAACACTTACATATGTCCAGAACAATGTTCACGATTTCGCATGGTTTGCCGATAAAAATTTTATCGTTAAATATGATACATTAAAATTGCAGTCGGGACGGATCATTGATGTTTACGCTTTTTATCCGCCGGCAGCGAAAAATATTTGGAAAAACAGCATTCGCTTCATGAAAGATGCAATCAATACGAGAAGCAAATGGCTGGGGGAATATCCATATAATGTTGTAACTGCTGTGGAGGCAAAAACCGATTACAGCGGGGGAATGGAATATCCAACAATTACCTGTATTTCTCCATTAGCTGATGAGAAATCGCTGGACATGATCATGGAACATGAAGTAGGCCATAACTGGCTTTACGGCATTTTAGCGACAAATGAGAGAGACTATCCATGGATGGATGAAGGGATGAATACTTATTTTGACAACCGTTATGAAAACATAAAATATCCGGAAAAAGAGGCAGAAAAAAAGGAAAATTTTATTCAAAAAAAACTTCCTGATGACGATCAAAACCTGATTTATAGAATACAAACTACTTCAAAAAAAGATCAGCCTATTGCAACCCGCTCGCAAGATTTTTCTGAAGCAAATTATGGCGCAATTGCCTATTACAAAACGAGCTTGTGGATGAAGAAACTAGAAGATTTTGTTGGAAGAGAACTATTTGACAGTTGCCTTCATGAATATTACAATCGCTGGAAATTCAAACATCCGTATCCGGAAGATTTTAAAAAAATAGTAGAAGAAGTCAGCAAAAAAAATGTAGATACGATATTTTCCTTGTTATCGAAAAAAGGAAGTTTACAACCGCATGAAAAAAAAGAATTTAAAATATCGGCTTTCTTCAATTTGAGAAACACGGACAAATACAATTACCTTTTTTTATCTCCTGCTGTCGGCAAAAATTATTATGACGAATTCATGATTGGCACATTGATTCATAATTATACATTACCAGAACAGAAATTTCAGTTTTTTGTTGCTCCGCTGTATGCAACAGGCAGCAAAAAAATAAGAGGAATTGGAGGGATAAATTATCATTGGTATCCTGATAATCAAATTCAAAAAATTCAAATTGGCCTGAACGCAGCTACATTTTCAATGAACCACAGTCTTGATACAAGCGGTAATAAAATTTTTGAAAGTTTTGAGAAATTTACGCCGTATGTAAAGATTTATTTCAAAACAGATATTTTGAGTAAAAAGAAGAGTTGGATCGATATTCGTTCTTATCTGATCACCGAAAATTTATTCAATGATTTCAAATATAAAGCAGCGAGCGATAGTGTTATTTCCTATCCAAATTCTCTTAAAAAAACACACCGCTACATCAACCAGTTTTCTTACAACTTCGAAAACAACCGTGCTTTATATCCTTACAATTATCAGCTTCAAATACAGCAGGGAAAAGGATTTTACAGATTAAATGCGACCGGAAATTATTTTTTCAATTATGCAAAAGGTGGTGGACTGGCAGCAAGGGTTTTCGCTTCAAAATTTGGATACATAGGTACAAAAGATTTTGGTCTTACTTACCAGTATCAGCCAAAATTATTAGGTGCAAATGGAATAGATGATTATACTTACAGCAATTATTTTTTGGGCAGAACAGCATCGACATCTTATGGCGATATTCCTCTTAAAAATGACGGAATTGCCGCACAGCAAATTATGATACCGAATACAGGAGGACTTAAATTCAGACTTGATCAGGTAGGCAACAGGTGGCAATCAGAGAACTGGATAGCAGCGATTAATTTCAATAGTACGTTGCCCAATAATCTATTTCCGGCGAGCCTGCCTTTGAGGATTTTCTTCGATGCCGGAACTTATGCTGAAGCGTGGCAAAAAAATGTATCTTCTTCTAAATTTTTATATGTCGGTGGCCTTCAATTATCGCTTTTAAAAAATGTAGTGAATATTTATGTGCCGCTGATTTATTGCAGCGATTTTAAAGCATATTTAAAAACAGATAAAGAAGCAAATCAGTTTTTGAGGAAAATTACTTTCAGCATTGATATTCAGAATTTTCGTTTAAGCAATATTTTAAATATTCCAGGTGATTAATTTTTTCAAAATTCCTAAAATAAATTTCCTTGCGCATTTCATACTTAAAACACGCTGATATCGATAAAGGAAAATGGGATAAGTGTATCGCTGACTCCCCAAATGGATTAATTTATGCGCACTCGTATTACCTCGATATTATGAGCAAAAACTGGGATGCACTTATTTTAAATGATTATGAGGCCGTAATGCCTTTAACATGGAACAAAAAATTTGGAATTTCGTATTTGCGACAGCCGCCATTTACACAGCAATTAGGAATTTTTGGAAATATTGTTTTTGATGAAGAAATAACAGGTTTGTTTATCAGCAAAGCATTGCAGATTTTTCCGTTCGCGGAAATAAATTTGAATTATGCCAACGAATACAAAAACAATGCAACGAAAAAATGCAATTTAATTCTTCCTTTAAAACGTTCTTTTGATGAAATAGAAAATGATTTCAGAAAAGATTTTGTAAATAAGATAAAGAAAAGCGAGTTGAATTATCAGTCATCAGGCGGGATTGAAAAGGTGATTCAATTATTTAAAGAAAATTATGGTCACAAATTGATAATTTCAGCAAACGCTTACCAGCATTGGTTTTCCTTATGTAAGCAATTACACTCAAGAGGTGAAATATTGGTGAGAAAAGTATCATCCGCGAAAGGAGAATTGATTTCAACAGCATTATTGTTAAAAGACCAAAGAAGAATTTATTATGTAATGTCAGCTACTTTGCCTGCAGGACGAAAACAACATGCAAACTATTTTTTATTGTATCACCTCATCAAAGAATTCGCCGAACAGGATTTGATTTTTGATTTTGAAGGTTCTGAACTCCCATCTATCAAGTCATTTTTTCTGAAATTCGGACCTGTTGAACAACCTTATCCATTTGTAAAAATCAATAACCTTTCTTTCCCAAAAAAATGGATCAAAAACGGATACGATTCTTTAAACAAAATATTGTAATTCTAAAAACAAAAACATCGATATTTCTTCCTTTACTGTAATACATAAAACATCAAATATCTTTTGAATTATTTTCAAGAATTAAATCTGCAAGAATCAAATCACGTGGTGTCGTTATTTTAATATTATCAATCTCTCCTTCGATCAGATTTACTTTTAAGCCAAACGCTTCTACTACAGTAGCCTCGTCTGTGAACTGATCTTTATAATCAATTTCATAAGCGGGCAACAGAATTTTACTGTGAAACGTTTGCGGAGTTTGAATGAGTTTTATTTTTCTTCTGTCTATAATTTTATTTCCATTATTCGTCAGCATTCTCACACTGTCGCTGCAATCAACAGCCGGAATTGCATTTCCCGTTTCGAGTGCTGCCCCATAGCATCTTTTAATAAGATCGTTTGTCAGCAAGCATCTTACGCCATCATGCACAAAAATTATTGCTTCATCTTTTATTAACGCTAGTCCGTTTTGTACTGAATGGAACCTGGTTCTTCCGCCTGCTGTTATTTTAATTTTTGATGCGTCAAAATATCCATCAATAATTTCCTGTCCTTTCCCAATATGTTCTTGCGGTAAAACTAAAATGATCTCTATATCATCATAAGCATTTAAAAAAGCATTGAGGCTATAATATAAAACCGGTTTGTTTTTTAAGAATAAAAATTGTTTGGGAATATCATTGTTCATTCGTGTTCCATTACCGCCAGCAACAACTAATGCAATTTTTTTCATACTTCGATTCTTTAAAAAAAATTTGAGCATCAAAGTTAATGGAATCGGGTTTGCTATTTTGCGACATAAAATATAATGAAGAAGTATATACAGCAAAGCAAGAAATAACAGGATTTTCTCATTTCATTTTGCAAAAAAAACTTAATAAAAAAGAAACAAAATTGATGTTTCTGACGACTGCCGTTACACCGGGCAAAGCATAAAAAAATTACTGTGCAAATCAGCAATGATTTTTATATCTTCATCGCAATTATTTCATCTCAAAAAAAATTCGTTCTAATGAAAAAAGGCTTATTCATTTCATTTTTATTTTTTGTTTCTGTTTCTGTTATCGGACAGAAAATTAATGTAGAGCAATTATTAATTCCTGAGCCGGTTTCAGTAACACAAGGCACTGGTAATTTTATTTTAAATAACAAGACCAGCATTCATCTTGTTACCTCAGATGCTTCAGCAAAGCGGGTTGCAGCCTTTCTATCGAAAAAGATTTCAAAGGTTACCGGATATGCAATTCCCGTTGTTTCCAATTCAAAAAACGAAAATTTAAACGCAATACAATTGTCTTTGGTTAAGGATGCTTCTTTAGGAGATGAAGGATATAAGCTGAATGTAAAAACAAATGAAATTTCTATTACTGCAAATAAACCCGCCGGCCTTTTTTATGGAATGCAAACGTTATTTCAATTGATGCCAAAAGAAATTGAAGAAAATAATTTAGTAAAAAATGTAAAGTGGGAAGTTCCGGTTTGTACTGTCGTAGATTATCCGCGGTTTGCCTGGCGTGGATTGATGTTTGACGTAAGCCGTCATTTTTTTACGAAAGCGGAAGTAAAAGATTTTATTGACCAGATGGTAAAATATAAATACAATTTGTTGCATTTGCATCTTACTGATGATGAAGGATGGCGTATAGAAATTAAAGGTTTACCACGACTGACTGATGTAGGTGCATGGAACGTAAAAAAGCTTGGTTACTTTGGAACATTTTCTCCGCCAACTCCTGATGAACCACGCAATTACGGCGGGTTCTACACACAGGATGATATTCGTGAAATCGTAAAATATGCCCAGGATCGGTTTGCGAATATTTTGCCTGAAATTGATGTTCCCGGCCATAGCCTCGCTGCTGTGGCTTCATATCCTGAATTATCGTGTACACCAGGCGCTGAAAATTATCACGTTCGTTCCGGAGAGCCAATTATGGACTGGTCTCATGGTCAGCCGCCAATCGCTTTGGTTGATAATACACTATGCCCGGCAAATGAAAAAGTGTATGAATTTTTAGATAAAGTAATGACACAGGTGGCACAATTATTTCCTTTTCCGTACATCCATGTGGGCGGTGATGAATGTCCGAAAAACTTTTGGGAAAAAAGTGATTCTGTAAAAGCATTGATGCAAAGAGAAGGCCTGAAAAATATGGATGAAGTACAAAGTTATTTTGAAAAAAGGCTGGAAAAAATCGTAGAATCCAAAGGAAAAAAATTCATGGGATGGGATGAAATTTTGCATGGCGGAATAGCGCCAAATGCCGCGGTAATGAGTTGGCAGGGAATGAAAGGAGGAATTGAAGCGGCTAAGATGAAACATGAAGTTGTAATGAGTCCGACCGATTTTGCGTATCTCGATTATATGCAGGGCGACCCTTCAATTGAGCCGCATGTTTATGCTACCTTGCGATTGAGAAAAGCTTATGAATTTGAACCCGTTCCGGATGGTGTTGATCCAAAATATATTCTTGGCGGACAGGCGAATTTATGGACAGAGCAAATCTATAACATGCGGCATATGGAGTATATGTTGTGGCCACGGGCAATGGCCATTTCAGAAGCAGTATGGTCGCCAAAAGATAAAAGGAACTGGGACGACTTCTCCAACCGCGTTCAAAAGCAATTCCCAAGATTTGATGCTGCGGAAATTAAATATGCGCCAAGCATGTATGACCCGATCATTAATGTAAGCAAAACAGATAGCGAAACCATTAAAATAGATTTAAGCACTGAAATAAAAGGCCTTGATATTTATTACAGTTTCGACAATTCTTTTCCAGATAATTTTTATCCAAAATATACATCACCACTAGTGCCTCCGACAGATGCAGTGATGCTGAAAATAATTACTTATCGTGGCGATAAACCGATCGGCAGAATGATGTCTGTGCCCATCTCCGATCTGAAAAAGAGGGTTAAATAAACATGCTATCAGTGAACGCACAAATAAGCGGGATTTGTGTTTTTCGTTTTAAAAATGAAATGGCGTTAGATACAAAAATTCAATGAGCGTTTCAGAAATATACGACGCATTTATTGCCGGAATGAAAGACACAACCTGGCTTGAATACATTGCCGTATTCTCAGGAATTGTAAGTGTTTGGTTTTCGCGAAAAGAGAATATCTGGGTTTATCCAACCGGCTTGATTAATACGATCTTCTATGTTTATTTAAGTTTCAAAGGAAGTTTATTTGGCGAAGCCAGTGTGAATTTTTATTATACTGTAATGAGCATTTATGGCTGGATATTGTGGGCAAAAAAAAATCAGCAACAGGAGCATGTTGTAAATATAATGTGGAGCACAAGAAAAGAATGGATGCAGGAAATTTTATTTTTTGCCACATTTTATATTGTCATTTTTGCTTCGCTCAGTTATTTAAAAAAGGACTTCGCTCCCGGTGCTATTCCCTGGGCAGATGCTTTTGCAAGTTCTACCGCTTTTACCGGAATGTGGCTGATGGCAAAGAAAAAGGTGGAAAGCTGGTATTGGTGGATCGCAACCAATATTGCGTCGATTCCATTGTACTTTATCAAACATTATGTATTCACCAGTGTTTACTACATTATCCTGTTGATCATGGCTGTTTGGGGATTAATGGAATGGCGAAGAAGAGCGAATGAATATCTATCGAAAGCAGAAGAAATGCCACAATGGAAACAATAAAAAAAATAGTAGTCATCGGTCCTGAATCTACGGGAAAAAGTACATTGTGTGCAAAGCTGGCAGCACGTTACGACACGTTGTGGGTACCGGAATATGCACGGGAATATTTAGAAAAAAACGGTGCTGATTATACGTTTGATGATCTCCTTACAATTGCCAAAGGGCAAATAGAACTGGAAGATAAAATTACTAATGAACTTTCGGGGGTTGATTCATTATTCATTGATACCGATATGTATGTAATGAAAGTGTGGTCAGAATTTGTTTTTAATGATTGCACCAATTGGATTCTGAATAGAATTGCTGAAAGAAAATATGATTTGTATTTGCTGTGTGATACAGACTTGCCGTGGGTCGAGGATGATTTAAGAGAATATCCTGATGAAAAAATACGTAAAACTCTTTTTCATTTTTACAAAGACGCAATGGTGAATCAATCTACGCGTTGGTGTATTATTTCAGGGAATTATGAACAAAGATTTGAAAAAGCGGTAAAGTTTATTGAAGACTCAACTACCAAAAAAAATGTTCAGAAATGATCTTCCCGTCTTTTACTTCATACACACAAATTTCAGACATGGTGGAACGCCGGCGGCCTTTCATCGTTACATCCATATGTAATCCAATAGCGATTGCATTACCTGCTACAATTGGATCAGAAATATTTATAGAATGTGCTTCCTGCTTCATGGAATTGAATTGTCTTCCTTTTTCTAAAATTGCCTCTAAGCCTTTCGTTTCTTTTTCAAAACCCGGTGAAGGCTGCGGTTCAATACTGACTGCATCTTCCGCGAATAATTCCTTTTGTGCTTTTTCAAAATCACCATTTCTGCAAAGTTCTGCCAGGCGATCAGCAATTTGTTGAGTGGTCATGATAATTTTTGAATTAAAATTAAAAAATATTCATAAATAACGGTTATGTTTCATTGATAGTTTTACGAAACCATGAAAAACACCAAGAATTTGCGCTGGCACTTCAAAAACCGGATAACTCTGAATTTGAAAATCGTTCGCTGTGGAATATCTTTACCGGCTCATTTTGGTATCATAAAAAACAGATGTAATAAGATATGCCGCTAAAAGTTTATAATTCATTCACAAAAGAAAAAGAAGAATTTATACCCATAAATCCGCCTCACGTCGGCATGTATGTGTGTGGGCCTACGGTAAGCGGAGAAAGCCATCTTGGGCATGCACGTCCTTACATCACTTTCGATGTGGTGTACAGATATTTATTGTATCTGGGATATAAAGTGCGTTATGTACGAAATATCACTGATGCCGGGCATTTTGAAGAAGAAGGCCGTGAAGCAGAAGACAAAATTTCCAAAAAAGCACAATTGGAAAAAGTAGAGCCCATGGAGTTGGTTCATAAATATACCAACCTTTTTCATTGGGCCTTCAGGCAATTTAATACCCTTGACCCAAATATAGAACCAACAGCAACCGGTCATATTGTAGAACAGATTGGGATGATCGAAAAACTGATTGATGCAGGTTATGCTTATGTCGTAAATGGTTCTGTTTATTTTGATGTAAAAAAATATGCAGAAAATTATGATTATGGGAAATTAAGTGGCCGCGTGGTGGATGATCTTTTAGAAACAACACGCGAGCTGGAAGGACAGGAAGAAAAAAGAAACAAGGCAGATTTTGCGTTATGGAAATCGGCACCACCAAAACATATTATGCGCTGGAAAAGCCCGTGGGGAGAAGGTTTCCCGGGTTGGCATATTGAATGCTCTGCAATGGCGACGAAATATCTTGGACCACGCTTCGATATTCACGGTGGCGGGATGGACCTGATGTTTCCGCATCATGAAAGTGAAATTGCACAAAGTACGATTTGCAATCATATGCCCCCGGCAAAATACTGGATGCACAACAATATGATTACAGTGAATGGGAAAAAAATGGGCAAAAGTTATAACAACCAGATTACACTGACACAAATGTTTAGTGGTGATCATCCGTTGCTTACACAGCCTTTTTCACCCATGGTAATCCGTTTTTTTATTTTACAAACACATTATCGCAGCACATTGGATTTTAGCAGTGAAGCGCTGGTGGCGGCGGAAAAAGGTTTGAAGAGATTGTTTGAAGCTTTTGAAATTCTGAAAAAGCTTCCTGTTGTTGAAATGCAGGAAGCGGCTGATACAGAACTTGAAGAAAAAATAAATAAGCTGGTAGATGAATTCGAACAATTTATAAACGATGACTTCAATACGGCAAAAGTATTGGCGAATATGTTTGAAATTGTTCCGG
>JAHEZB010000569.1 GCA_023251285.1 Chitinophagaceae bacterium
AAACAAACTTTACGGTGTCGCCCATGTTGTAGGCCCACAAACCGGCGTTGCTGCTGATGATGAGCACATAATTTTTATTGAGTTGCACGTCTTTTAAAGTAAGACGCGTTGGATTTTCTTTTGTAATTTCTTCTACCGGCACAAATTCATAAAATATTCCACTGTTTGTATTTAGTAATAATCCTTCCGCATTCTGGCTATCCTGGAATGCAAAAAATCCTTCACTTGCCGGATACAATTCGATTGTATCGATCTTCTTCCCGATGCTTTCAAAAAGCTTTGCTTTATAAGGTTCAAAATTTACACCTCCCTGGACCATCACGCTGAATTCCGGAAAAATATCTTTTATCTTTTTGCCGGTTTTCTTTTCCAGTTCATCAAAATACATTTGTATCCATGGTGGAATTCCACTGATGAGCGTCATTCTTTCGGCCACAGTTTCATCAACAATTTTTGATAATTTTTCTTCCCAATCCTCAATACAGTTGGTTTCAAAAGAAGGCAATTGATTCGACCGCAAATACCGTGGCACATGATGGTTTACAATTCCGCTGAGCCGCCCCGTTGGAATCCCTCCCACCCTTTCAAGTTCCGGTGAGCCGCTAAGGAAGATCATTTTGCCATCGGCAAATTGTGAATTTCCTGTCTGTGCCATATAGCATAACAATGCATTGCGCGCCGTATCAATATGATTTGAAATGGAATCTTTGGTAATCGGGATATATTTGACGCCGCTGGTGGTGCCGCTGGTCTTTGCAAAATAAATAGGAAACCCTTTCCATAGAATATTTTGCTTTCCTTCTTTTAATTTGTTGATGTAAACTTTAAAATCTTCGTACTCACGAATGGGAACGGCTTTCACATAGTCTTCATGAGTTTTTATCTTTTCAAAACCGTGTTCTTTACCAAACTCCGTTTTAATGCCCGTCTTAATCAAATTATTGAAAATGCTGTTCTGGTCCGCAACAGCCGTTAGCATTGATTTTTTTATTTGCTTGTATATATAGATGGCAAATGGCTTTGCCAAATATGACTTGAACTTCATTTTCATTTCTAAAAGCTAATCGTTATTCACAAATTTAAGGATAAAACTTTTAAAGTAATACCTCAAATTACGAACGGTATTTCACCAGAATATTTCAAGATCTTTTTTCCGCCGGACGAAAAGAAAATCAATTTTACTGAGGCGTAGCCAATTGGAATTTTTCTTTCAATTCCGACTTTTGAAACATAGCCATTCTGTCAAGACCGGTTTGCTGAGTTGCACCATCGGCTTCGTTTTGCTCGCCGGTTCCGCGTGAACCGTGCAAGCCTCCATGGCCATAACCGCCGCCCATTCTTCCACCACCGCGACCACCTCCATGAGCATAGCCGCCCTCGTGATTCTGAGAACCTGCCGGCATTGCATTAATAATTACATTCAGTGAAATCTCTTTTGAAAGATCTTTTACCTGGTAATCATTTCCAAACATTTCTTTAAAGGGAATCGCTATTTCTATTGTCAGCGCATTTGATGAATCACGGCCAATAGCCGCATGAATACCGGAAATATCATTGGCAGGTATCAATCCATTTTTATCTGCAAAACCCTTTACTTCCATTGAATCATTGGCACCAAAACCTTTATGCCTCCGCGGGTAACCGGTACCGCCCTCTTGTGGGGTTTCCTCGTCCTGCTGAACGGGTGTTGAAGAATGTTTAATTCCTAAAGGGAAGGTTATAACAGCTTTATGTTTACCATTAATTTTATTACTTAATATGACTTTCAATCCTGATCGCATGATCTTCTCCTCAGTGATTTCATCCTTAGTTTGGAAGCACAAATACAAGTCATTGCTGTCATTTTTGAAATCGAAAAACAGCCTGGTGCTATTATCATAATGTTTCAAAGAATGATTCCAATCAGCGGCGTTGCCGTCAACGGTGATATTATTTTTTTCCCATTGTGCAGTAGAAACCTCTTGTGCAAATGCAATAGTTGCAATAAAAATAAGGATGAGTGAAAAGAAAGAGCGCTTCATGTAATTTTTTTCCAAATCTATTCTTTATCTATTCAGAATATCTTTCGACAAAATGAATTAATAAATCTTTTTCTTTTCACTTACAAACTGATTACAATGCATGAAAGTAATGAATCCAAACGCTCAACACCAACAAAGGCTGTACTTCTATTTTGGAAGACCTACAATGGAGGGAAATTCTGCACTTCTGCCAAGTAGACTGTCGTCAGTTCCGCTTATAAAAGTTCATTACTGTTATGCTAGGTGGGCGATATTCAATGTACGTTTCCCCGAACATGAGCCGATAGAAGAACTGTAGCCGGAGGTAAATACAAAAACTGGATATTTGTTCGTCTGCTGAAACTTAAGCTGATAGAGAACTACAGTCGATAGTTATTCTCTTGCTGTTAGTATTCAGGATTCCGCTGAAAGCGATGTTTGTATCAACTACAATTCTCATAAGCCGATTTTCTCTTTGCTTTTATTCCAACGTCCTTTTTTAATTTTTTTTACCAGATTATCTACTTCCTTTTGACTTGCTTTTGATTTTTGTGATATTTCCCGGAACGTGAACAAATCAGCAATTTCCTGTAAGTCCTTCAGCTTCGTTGAAGAGGGTAAACGAAAAATAACCTCTTTTGATGTTCTTTCTATAATCATTCTTTTTGCTTTTTGTAAATATACGATTTTGGTGCTCGTGAATCCCCCCTGCTATCCGTAGTCAACGTACAATAAGACTTAGCTGCTGTCCTGAGTTTGCAACTCAGGGCATTTCTAAGCTCTCCTTAA
>JAHEZB010000570.1 GCA_023251285.1 Chitinophagaceae bacterium
AATCTAATTTCTTAACTTGTGTCATGGGTCTCTGTTTTTTAAAGTGATTGAAATATTTTTCAACTTCAAGTTAACACTTTTGCAGGACCCTTTTTATTTTACTCTCATACATGAGACCTTGTTTTCCATACAAAATCGTGAAGAACCAATAATATTAAAAAAGGCAGCACTAAATAACCGGCTGCCTTTTTTCTAAAACAAAAAAGTTTCTTTTTATACTGCAATTCCTTCTGCAATTTTCGCTCTTATTTTTGCCTCAATTTCTTTTGCCAAATCAGGATTATCGATTAAAAGTTGCTTTACTGCTTCACGTCCCTGGCCAAGCTTGGTTGTATCATAGGCAAACCAGCTTCCGCTTTTTTGTACAATTCCTAAATCAACGCCCATGTCAATTATCTCGCCCACTTTGGAAATGCCACCGCCGAAGATAATGTCGAACTCAGCAACGCGGAAAGGCGGCGCCATTTTATTTTTTACCACTTTTACTTTTACCCTGTTGCCTACTGACTGATCGCCATCTTTTATTTGTGCCATCCGGCGAATGTCTAATCTCACAGACGAATAAAATTTCAGCGCATTTCCACCAGTTGTTGTTTCAGGGTTTCCAAACATAACTCCAATTTTATCACGCAACTGGTTGATAAAAATGCAGCAGCAATTTGTTTTGCTGATAGTCGCCGTTAATTTTCTCAACGCCTGGCTCATCAAACGCGCCTGCAACCCCATTTTGCTATCGCCCATTTCTCCTTCCAGTTCTCCTTTCGGAACCAATGCTGCAACAGAATCTATCACAACCACATCTATTGCGCCTGAAAGAATCAGACGGTCGGCGATTTCCAAACCTTGTTCTCCATAATCGGGCTGGCTTATCAAAAGATTGTCCACATCTACACCTAATTTTCTTGCATATGCACTGTCGAAAGCGTGCTCGGCATCAATAATGGCGCACATGCCACCTTTTTTCTGTGCTTCGGCAATTACATGAATGGCAAGCGTTGTTTTTCCCGAAGATTCCGGTCCGTAAATTTCTACCACTCTTCCTTTGGGAAGGCCGCCGATGCCAAGGGCCACATCCAATCCAACAGAGCCGGTAGAAATCACTTCATGTGGTTCCTGCGAGCGCTCATTCATCATCATCACACTCCCTTTTCCAAAATCCTTGTCTATTTTATCAATAGTTAGTTTTAACGCTTTTAATTTTTCAGCGTTTTTATCTGTGTTATTTGCTGCCATAAAATTGTATTAAATGAGATTGTTTGTTGTAAAGTTATCTGGTTGTGCAAATATAGAATTTAAAATTTATCAACACTAAAATATTTAGCTAAAAGTTGAAATTTATGGATGATTCGCGCTAAAAACGGCTTGCAGTAAATACACAAATAAGCAAGATTCGTATTTTCAGAAATGTATATTTCCTCTATCTTTTGAAATGCTGTTAACAATGCAAAACAAACTTTCACTGTACCTTTAATCAAAAGCGAGAATGAAAAGAGCTGTTTATTGTTACGATGCCTATTGCGGCTGGTGTTATGGCTTTAGCGAGGTAATGAAAAAGGCGTATTCAGAATACAAAACTGTATTGGAATTTGAAGTGCTTTCGGGCGGAATGATTTTGCCGGAAGAACCGGTTGCCATTGGCGCTACGGCAAAATATATTGAGAGCGCTTATAAACGCGTAGAAGAAGTAACAGGAATAAAATTTGGCGAAGATTATCTCTGGCACATCAAACATCCGGATGCAAGTGATTGGTTTCCCAATTCAGAAAAGCCTGCAATTGCGTTGTGCGTGTTCAAAGATTATTATCCTGATAACCAAATAAGCTTCGCAGCCGATTTGCAATATGCGCTTCACTTCGAAGGCAGGGATCTTACTGATGATGAAGCGTATCGCTTATTGTTGGATAAATACAATATTCCTGCTGAAGAATTTTATGAAAAACTAAATGACGAAGAATACAAAGAGCAGGCATACTATGAATTTGATGTTTGCCGGCAATTGAATGTAACCGGCTTCCCTGCTGTATTTATTCAATTAACTGATACGAAATTTTATAAAATCTCTGAAGGATATATAGATTACGAAACCCTGCATGAAAGGATCGAAAAGGTGTTGAAGGAAAATAAAAAATAATGTACTCTTACATTCAATATTTCAGAAATAATTTTCATAATTTGAAATTTTATTTCAAATGTTTAAATATTTTTGCAATGGTAATAATATCGCATAAAGCCATAAGGGAATTTGCAGAAAGATTTCCAAAGTTGTTGGTTCCATTGGAGCGCTGGTATTCTGTTACCTTGCAAGCAGATTGGAAAGGTTTCAACGACATAAAAAAGTATTTTAATTCTGTTGACTCCGTTGGTGACGGTCTTTTTGTATTTAATATAAAAGGAAATGATTGCAGACTGATATGCCGGATTATTTTTAGAACAAGAACGGTTTTTATTCGCTTTATTGGAACACACTCAGAATATGATTTATTGGATTTCACCACACTTTAATTTAAAACCATGGCAAAAATAAATTCAGAATCTACCTATAATAAGGCCTTAAATGAAGTTTATAAGCTGATGCAAAAAGGCGAAGAGAATCTTACTTTAAAAGATTCGAACAAAATTTCATCAATAGCCAAATCGATTCAGGATTACGAAAAGGTTCATTATCCTTTCCCTTTTCCGAAGACAATCAATGAAATGGTAGAATTAAAAATGTTTGAGAAAAAATGGTCGAAAAATAAACTTGCGGAAATATTGGGAATAGGCGCATCTAAATTGAGCCAGATTC
>JAHEZB010000571.1 GCA_023251285.1 Chitinophagaceae bacterium
CTGCAAACGCCGCCAGGTGCTGAAGGAACATCGTGGATGAGAAAGTTTTATCCGTATTCAATCGGCGTTTGCAGCGGTTGGATGGAGGTGAGAGGAAATGCCAGGAGAAGAAATGTGGACGCAGGATTTGCATTAAGTGATCACGCAGATTGGAATTCTTTAATAACAACAATCCAGGAAACAGGCGCTGAAAAAGTTTTTGTAACCCATGGCTTTCAATCGGCCTTCAGTCGTTATCTCAATGAAAAAAACATTGCCATATCTGCAGAAGTAAAAACGCAATTTGGTGATGAAGATGAAGAAGCCAATTCGCCGCTTGAAATCAAAAATGAAGAAGCTGAAAATGTATGAATGAAATTGCTGACATAGATAAGAATAATGGCTTGCAATTGTTTGCAGAGTTAGTGACGGAACTAAGTTCTTCAACAAAAACCAACGACAAATTGCAAAGCCTTGTTGATTATTTTGCTACCGCTCCTGATCCCGATAAAGTTTGGGTAATAGCGCTCTTCAGCGGGCGGAGGCCGCGGCGGGGAGTGAATTTGAAGCTCATGCGGCAATGGTGTATAGAGCTTGCGCAAATTCCCGACTGGCTATTTACCGAATGCCATCACACGGTCGGTGATTTTTCCGAAACACTTGCTTTGTTGCTGTCGAAAACCGAAACGCTTCAACATGAAAATAAAAATCTTTCCTATTATTTACAAAAATTGATCAGCATTGAAAAAGAAGATGAATCAGTGAAGAAAAACTTTATTGTTGAGAGCTGGGAGCAGATGAACGCCGAAGAAAAATTTGTTTTTAATAAACTCATCACCGGAGCTTTCCGCATTGGTGTATCACAAAAAACCATTGTGAATGCATTGGCAAAAGTGGTTGATGTTTCTCCTTCAGTGATTGCGCACAGGATCAGCGGAAACTGGGATCCGCTTACCACTTCGTTTAAGGAATTGTTAAGTGAAACCGCCGCTGTTACTGACTTTTCAAAGCCTTATCCATTTTATCTTGCTTATGCGATTGATGATTCTGTTGACAACCTCGGAGATCCGCAATTGTGGCAGGCCGAATGGAAATGGGATGGAATCCGAGGGCAAATGATCAAAAGAAATAACGAATTATTTGTGTGGAGCAGGGGCGAAGAATTAATGACCGATAAATTTCCTGAATATTTTATTCTGAAAGATTTATTACCGGATGGTGTTGTTTTGGATGGAGAAATCATTCCGGCTGTTGACGGCAAGCCTTTGCCCTTCGCTGTTTTGCAAACGAGGATCGGAAGAAAAAATATTTCGAAGAAACAATTGCAGGAAGCGCCTATCAGTTTTTTTGCTTACGATCTTTTAGAATATAATTATGAAGACTGGCGTGAGAAAGCGTTAATTGAAAGAAGAAATAAACTGGAAGAAATTCTTTCGTGCATTCAAAATAAATCGATTCAAATTTCTGAAGTCATTGATTTTAATTCATGGAATGACCTTGGGGAACTCAGAAAAAAATCAAGAGATAAAAACAGCGAAGGAATCATGTTGAAAAGAAAAGACTCGGTGTATAAAGTCGGAAGAAAGCGAGGCGATTGGTGGAAATGGAAAATTGATCCTTTGACAATTGATTGCGTAATGGTGTATGCCGCCAAAGGAAGTGGAAGAAGAAGCAATCTTTACACCGATTACACCTTTGCTGTAAAGGACGGAAATGAATTAATCACTTTTACAAAAGCATATTCAGGACTGACTGACAAAGAATTTGCGCAGATAGACTATTTTGTAAAAAGAAATTCTTTAGAGAAATTCGGCCCGGTAAGAACGGTAAAACCTGAATTGGTTTTTGAAATTGCGTTTGAAGGAATTGCTGCAAGCAACCGTCACAAAAGCGGAGTGGCACTGCGTTTTCCAAGAATGAACCGTTGGAGAAAAGACAAAACGGTGGATGAAATAAATACATTGGATGATTTGAAAGAGATGCTGCGGTTATATGGAAAGTGATTATTGAATTATTTTATTATTGAATTATTGTTGATTGTTTTATTGTTGATTTTGTGAATGAATAAAGTTGAATTAAAAAATACAAAAGGTTTTAAAGTAATCAGCAAGTGGCTTGCTGCAAAAGATTTTATTCCGTTTTCTTTCCAGGAAGAAACATGGCAACACATCATCGATCATAAATCAGGATTGGTAAATGCACCCACCGGTTGTGGAAAAACGTTTTCTGTTTTTTTAGGCGCCATCATTTCTTTTATTAATTCGAATCCTGAAAATTATCTAACGAAAAATAAAAACGGTTTACAACTTTTATGGATCACTCCTTTGCGGGCTCTGGCAAAGGATATTGGCCGTGCGATGGACGAAGTGATTGAAGAACTGGGCATGAGTTGGAAAGTCGGCATTCGAAATGGCGACACGAGCTTAAGTGAACGTGCAAAACAAAAAAGACAAATTCCTGAAGTGTTGATCATCACTCCCGAAAGTCTTCATCTTTTATTGGCACAAAAAAATTATCCGGATACATTTAAAAACTTAAAAATCGTCGCAGTTGATGAATGGCATGAATTGCTGGGAAGCAAGCGTGGAGTGCAGGTGGAACTTGCGTTGTCGAGAATCGTTGGGCAGAGATTAGCAGATAGTAAACCAACAAATAACGGGAATTTTGATTTTGAATTAAACATCTGGGGCATCAGTGCAACCATTGGAAATCTTAAACAGGCGCAGGAAGTGTTGCTTTCTTCTCTTTCGCAAAATGGTTTAATGCAAAAAGGTTTTAAAACTGTCACTGCCGTTATTAATAAG
>JAHEZB010000040.1 GCA_023251285.1 Chitinophagaceae bacterium
AGAAAATCACAGCCAAAAATGAAAATGGAGGAAACAGAAACTGTAAAAAGTTCTGTTCCTAAAAATGAAAATTCTTCTATTGCTGATTCAGAAATAAAAACACATCATTATATTACGCCGACATTAAAAGGTTTTGAAAAGCGCAGAACGGATATAGTAAAAACTATTGATATCGAACAGCCGACTTTTCATCTTGATTTTTATGATAATGGAGAAATAGATGGAGATTCCATTACCGTTTTTTTCAATGGAAAAGTTGTTTTATCGCATCAAAGATTATCAGACAAACCAGTTTCGCTGACATTGACGCTTGATAAAAATGCACCGGAAAATATTGTTACAATGTACGCGGATAATCTCGGCACTATTCCTCCAAACACGGCACTGATGATCGTTACAGATGGTGGTAAAAGGTACGAAGTAAGAATGGAATCAGATTATGGAAAAAGTGGCAGCGTAATCTTCAAAGCAAAATAGCTTCAATGTCATGGTTCGAAATGGATGGCATTTTTGTTTTGCAAAAGCGTTTTTTATCAAGCTTTTTTAGGGAAACGATTATCATCTTATTCATTTGTTCCTTTTCGTCTTCTCTTTTTTAAAATAAGAATCTGTGCTATTTATTTCTTTGCTGTAAGTGTCATTGCTTCCGGGTAAACAACAAATAAGTCAAATTTCTATTTGGAATTAGAGCCACTGCACAGCATTTGTATAACACATACTTTTACATGCTTGCATCCAATAATTAAAGCATTTTCTAACAATCAAATTTTATCCGGTTGAATTAAAAATCCGTTTGTGTACTTTTGAAACTCATTTTAATTTTAAATCTAATGAGCCGCAAAATCAATTATTGCATCAACCTGCTGATTTTCCTTTTTCTTTCTTCGCAGGTTATTGCACAATCTACATTTATTCCAAAAGCCGTTGAATTACCAAATGGATGGTCTCTGTCACCGGCGGGACGTGCATTGAACCTGAGCAGCGATCTGCCCTTAAACATTGCTGTTTCACCTTCTAAAAAATACGCTGCAATTACTGATAATGGGAATGGAGTAGAGGGGATCGAATTGATAAATATTTCCAATAAAAAATTGTTATCCTTTACAAAGATCCGTTCCGCATGGGTTGGATTGGAATTTAGTCGCGACAATAAATATTTGTATGCGTCAACAGGAAATCGAAATATGATTTTACGATTTCAGGTAAGAAATGACGGCATTACTTTAAAAGATTCTATTGTTTTGGGAAAGCCGTGGCCCAATAAAATATGCATAACCGGAATCGCTTTAGACGATGCTAATTCGCAGTTGTTTGCGGTTACAAAAGAAAATAACTCACTCTATGTTTGCGACACAAAAAATAATAAAATTGTGCGGCAAATTCGATTAAGTGCTGAAGCTTATACGTGTTTATTAAATCCTGCAAAAACACAACTTTATATTTCTTTGTGGGGTGGCGATAAAGTGATGATCTATGATGTAAAAAAAGGAGTGATCTCTGATTCTGTTGCAACAGAAAGCCATCCAAATGATATGACTTTTACCAAAAATGGAAACTTTCTTTTTGTCGTCAATGCCAACAGTAACAGCGTTTCTGTTATTGATACCAAAAAGAAAAAAGTGATTGAAACCCTTTCTGCAAGCCTTTTTCCAGATGCGCCAGCAGGAAGTACGACGAACAGTGTTGCTTTATCATCAGATGATCAAACATTGTATATCGCTAATGCAGATAACAATTGCCTCGCAGTTTTTAATGTTTCAAAGCCGGGTTCATCGAGGTCGTACGGGTTTATACCTACCGGCTGGTATCCTACTTGTGTGCGGGTGGTTGGAAATACTCTTTTAGTTTCCAATGGAAAGGGATTTGAATCAATGGCAAATCCTTATGGCCCACAACCTGATAATTCAAAAATCAAAACACCTTATCAAAAAGAAATCACTTCCGAAGGCAAACAAACTGTCCAATATATTGGTAGTTTATTTAAGGGTTCACTTTCATTTATTCCGATACCAAAATTGAATGAACTGGAAAAATATTCTATACAGGTTTATAAAAATACTCCTTACAATAAAAATAAAGAAGCATTAGCAGCAGGTGAGTTTGGTAATCCGGTTCCACAAAAAGTGGGCGCTTCTTCTCCCATAAAATATGTTTTTTATGTTATCAAAGAAAACCGTACTTACGACCAGGTACTCGGTGATATGAAAGAAGGAAACGGCGATAGTTCTTTATGTCTTTTTGGTGAAAAGATTACGCCGAACCTCCATGCTATAGCAAGAAATTTTGTGTTGCTTGATAACTTTTATGATGATGCGGAAGTGAGTGCTGACGGGCACAACTGGAGCACCGCTGCTTATGCTACAGATTACGTTGAAAAAACATGGCCTACGAATTACAGCGGTCGCGGTGGCACTTATGATTACGAAGGAACACGGAAAATTGCCTATCCGGCAAAAGGATTTATCTGGGATTATTGTAAACGCGCCGGTATCAGTTATCGCAATTATGGCGAATTTGTTCATGATGGAAAAGAGCCGATTCTGCCTTCGATTCTTGGTCACTTTTGTCCGGGCTTTCCTGATTTTGATTTAAGTATCCACGATGTTTACCGTGAAAAAATATGGGAACATGATTTTGATTCTTTAGTTGCAAACAATGATTTGCCAAAATTTTCGACCCTGCGTTTTCCGGACGATCACACGAGCGGAATGAGGAAAGGAGCTTACACACCTTATGCAGCTGTAGCGGATAATGATCTGGCTGTTGGGCGATTTATTGAGCATATTTCGAATAGTCCTATTTGGAAAGAGTCCGCTATTTTTATTGTGGAAGATGACGCGCAAAATGGTCCGGATCATGTGGATGCACATCGCTCCACTGCATATGTCATCGGGCCTTATGTAAAACGCAATCATGTAGATCATACGATGTATTCTACTTCAGGATTGTTGAGAACGATGGAACTGATTCTTGGCTTGCCACCAATGAGCCAGTATGATGCAGCAGCAATGCCGCTATTCAGATCTTTTTCTGCTTCACCTGATTTTACAGCCTATAAAGCATTGCCATCTAATATAAATATTGATGAACGAAATACTGCCTGGAATAAATTGGCAAAAGAATCGGCAACATTTAACCTGGCTGTTGAAGACGCCGTGCCGGATGTGCCCTTTAATGAAGTAATCTGGAAAGCAATAAAAGGAGAAAACAGTGTGATGCCAACACCGCGCCACAGTGCATTTTTGAAATTGCAGGAAAAGGTGGATGATGATGATTAGGTTTCTTATTATCGAAATTAAAATCAGTAAAATAAATTAAGACTGATTTCTAATTTTAGCAGAGATCTGTTAATAAATTAAGGAATTCCTACAGTTTTTTTCATGCCGGTAAATACTGTTTTCCAAACCAAATTAAAAAAGGATTTGTAGATATTTCTTTTATATTCAGCATTTACTTTTCGAAGGCCCGAAGCGCCGGGATTATTATTCTGAAGGACCAGGTTTGCAGCCAGACTTGCAAATCCTCTTTTCTTCACCTCTTTTGTATTTTTATCCCGTTTTAAAACGTCCACTTTCAAATCATCATATTTCATAACAAAATCTCCTTCAGCGTTTGCATCGTTTCCTTTAAAACTAAAATCAATCGAATTAATTTTACCTGAATTGATTTTGATTAACGCCATTGGTATAGAGACTTTATTCAGAATAGATGCATCAAACTCGGCAGTATGCCCGTTTGTAAAGAAATCGCCGTCATTGCTATTTAATACGAATTTAAAATTTCCTGTTATTGGAATTGAATTTAAAACGTTGGATTCGAAAGCAATATTGAGCTGATTATTTTTTTGAATTGCCTGCGGCACATTGGTAATATTAGTAATGTTCAATTTGGAATCATTAAAAGTAATGATTCCCACACTGTCGCTCACGGTTTCATTTTCCTTGTATTCAATGTAGGCGTTTCTTAAAGTAGCGGTGGAAATATTTATTGGAACTTTCATTTCTTGAAGTAACTGAGACGGATAATTTCCTACTTTGCTTTTTTGTCGAAGAGGCTTGTGAAGGTCATGATATATTTTTGCCACTGTGTTGTCAATTATCAAATTTGAAGCGGTTAATTTTTTATCCAATAAGTCATTCATGACAATATTTTTCAACGAAATTCCCTTCAGATGCACATCATACCTGTCTGTTTGATAATTAAATTTATTGGCAAACTGATGTTCGCCGGCAAAGGGAATAATATCAAATGATTGGATATTTAATTGGCGGTGCAAAGAATTTACGGTGATATTTCCTGAATTAAAAGAGTAAAGTCCATCCTTACTTTTCACGGATAAACTGCTTAATGAAACCTGAGCTTCTTTTGTAAAATCCATGGGATGCATTTCCAATTCAATGATCTGATCTGCTTTTACTTCATTTATCTCTAAGGAAATATTTCCAACCGAATAATTGCTTTTTGCAAAAGGAACAAAAGATACTTTTGGAAAATCAAGATGCTTCATGTACACACCGTAAACATTCACAAAACCCGTACTGTCGGCGCTTTTTGTTTTTTTAATCGTACTAGTTTTTAAAGCCGGAAGTGGCAATTGATACAAAATAATATTGTTGCACAAAATAGTATCAATGACCAGGTTTTTATTTTTTACGATTTCGTTTGAATTCACGCCATTTAGAGTCAGGCCTTTTGCATCTAACAGGCGGATAGAAGCGGATGTGTCATTTTCAAATCTGTCCACGGAGATCTGATCGAATAAAAGTTGTTTTTGTTTCCCTAAAAAATGCACTTTTTTCAACGAAAGTTCCCTGCGGTTATGGTTATACGAAAAAAAGGAATCAACGGTAAAAGCGGCTTGTCTGCAAAACAAAATTCTTGTGGTATCCAGGTGATGGGTGCTGTCAATTAAAATATCCTGCAGAAGCAACTTCCCGTTTATGAAATCAAAATTTTTGGTTTTTTTAAAAAAATCAATTCCGGTTGCATTCAGATTATTTATAAAAACAAACCCGACTTTTATGAAATCGAGTTTACCCAAAATTTGTTTATAAATTTCATTCGCCTCGACTTGGATCTTGGTTGTTTTTTGCAGTGCTTTCAGCGAATAAAGGATAATGTCGGGATTATCGATTATGACAGAATCGCCTTGAAGTGCGCTTCCTTCTAACGCTTTTGCTGTTTTCACGCCGGTTACTGTCAATGATTTTATTGTAACATCCATTAAGAAATCGGGCATATTTTCCCCAGACAAATTTTTAGCACGACTGGTATCTGGAATAATACGGATGTTTTTAATCGATGCATCTCCGGTTGCTTCATTAAAAGAAAGCGAGTCATATTGGACCGTATATAAACTGTCGGTGTGCTGCGCAACCTTTGCGGACAGGCCGTTTTCAATTATTTTGTATTTAAACTTTTGCCAGATAACAGCTCCAATAACAATTAGTAGCAAAATAGCCGCAAGAATAAACAATAATTTTCTAGATAATCTTTTCATATAACAAAATGCTTTCGTTTAATGCAAATGAAGCACCAATTTAAATAAAAATTAAAGTTTTAGATTTGACATTAATACATAAACTTATGAATATAGACTTAAACAAAAATGAGGATGCTAATAAAATCGCCTGGAGTAATGTTAAAACATTATTAGATAAAATAGAAGAAGGCGGTGGGAAAAAGGCGATACAAAAGCAAAAGGAACGGAATAAATTGACAGCCCGCGAGCGCATACAATACCTCGCCGACAAAGACAAAATGTTTATAGAAATTGGTGCTTTTGCCGGTTATGGAATGTATGAAGAGTACGGTGGGTGTCCGGCTGGAGGTACTGTTGCCGGCGTTGGATATGTTGGAGGCAAACAATGTGTTATTGTTGCAAACGACCAAACTGTAAAAGCAGGAGCGTGGTTTCCGATCACCGGAAAGAAGAATTTGCGCATGCAGGAAATTGCCATGGAAAACAATCTTCCAATCATTTATTTAGTAGATAGTGCAGGAGTCTTTTTGCCGATGCAGGACGAAATTTTTCCTGACAAAGAACACTTCGGAAGAATTTTTCGAAACAATGCAAGAATGAGTGCAATGGGAATTACACAGATAGCTGCGGTGATGGGCCCCTGTGTTGCCGGCGGCGCTTATCTTCCTATTATGAGCGATGAAACAATTATGGTAGAAGGCCATGGCTCTATTTTTTTAGCAGGACCTTATTTGGTAAAAGCGGCGATTGGAGAAACGACAGATAATGAAACTTTAGGTGGAGCTGCAACCCATACAGAAATCAGTGGAATCGCAGATTATAAATTCGAAACAGAAGAAGCTTGTTTGGATTGTATAAAAGACATTATTTCAAAACTTGCCGATACTGCAAAAGCGGGATTCAACAGAATCGCGCCAATCACTCCTTCTAAAGAACCATCAGAAGTTTATTCCATTTTTCCGGAAGGAAATTTAAAACCTTATGATATGCATGAAATAATCCAAACGATTGTAGATGCATCATCTTTTATAGAATTTAAAAAAGATTACGGCAAAACTCTTATCTGTGGCTATGCACGCATTGACGGATGGGCAGTAGGGATTGTGGCGAACCAAAGATTGAATATTAAAAATAAAAAAGGCGAAATGCAGATTGGAGGCGTAATCTATAACGATAGCGCGGATAAAGGAGCACGGTTTATCATGAATTGCAATCAGAAAAAAATCCCGCTAATATTTTTACAGGATATTACCGGCTTCATGGTTGGGACCAGGAGCGAACATTCGGGAATTATAAAAGACGGTGCTAAAATGGTAAATGCGGTGGCAAATTCCGTTGTTCCGAAAATTACTTTCATTCTCGGTAACTCTTATGGAGCTGGTAATTACGCAATGTGCGGTAAAGCTTATGATCCAAGGTTTATTTATGCGTGGCCTTCCGCTAAAATTGCGGTAATGGGAGGGGAGCAGGCTGCGAAAACTTTATTGCAAATAGAAGTGGCTTCTTTGAAAGCAAAAGGAAAAGAAATTACTGCTGAGAATGAACAAAATCTTTTAAAAGAAATGATGGATAAATATGCGACACAAACTACTGCTGTTTATGCAGCATCCCGCTTGTGGGTGGATGCAATTATTGATCCGCAGAAAACAAGAAAAATCATTTCTGAAAATTTATCCGCCGCTAATCATAACCCCAAAATAGAAGAATTTAAAACAGGCGTGTTGCAGGTATAATTTTTTAAATTTTTAACTACTAATCGTTTATATAGTACAACTACTACAGAGTAAAATAAAAGTTATCTAATTTTTTTTAATTAAACGAAACATATTTATTATAAATCGGACTTCTGTTGAACAATATCTATTAAATTTGCTAATTATTTAAAAATTTTCGAAGTTTGCTTAAACAGTAATTTTACGGTATTGCAAATTTAAAAATTGCACTCTATGTTTGCACCAGGAATTTTGAATCACTGTTTTACAAATTCATTTTTCTAAAAGCCAATCCTGCATATTCTGAAGATCAACCGGATCATTAATCAGATTTTAAACCTCAAACACAAGGAATGAATTTCAATTTTACTTCTGTAAATAAGTATCACTATTTGCTTACTTACTTTAATTTTTCAAATGATTTACGAGTTAACCAGCGCTCCATTTAAAAAAAAGTAAACCTCATTTCCCCTTGTATAGAGAATTTTAAATCTAACGTATAAGTCCAAATTTGTTGAAGCCTAAATTCTAATATTCATTGTAAAAATTAATTTTAAAAAAATTAAACAATGAAAAAATATATGCTATCCAGGAGTGTTTTTGTAATGCTGTTTACAATTTTGGCTTTTGCAGGCAATGCACAACAGAAGAAAATTAATATCACTGATTTTCATGTGGTGAAAGATCAAAATAAGGTAGATATTAACTGGTCAACAGATAAAACCGTTAGTACCAATTATTTTGAGGTAGAAAAAAGTAGTGATGGTAAAAATTTCAAAACTGTGGCTTATGTGTTAGGCGCTGATCCTACCAAAACCGATTGCGACTGTTATGGATGTTTTGATAAGATAAATACCAATGCTAAAGAATCTTACTATCGCTTAAAGCACGTTGACACAAACGGGTCAATAGAATTTAGTGAAGTGAAAATGATCGCTTTCAAATAAAAATATAAAGATGTTTTCTTTGGGGGTTACAGAACCTGATTAGGTTCTTAACAAACGCCGCATGTCTATGCGGCTTTTTTTTGTTCATTATATTTTCTGTGCGGTAAACGAACAAATAAAGCGAATTATTGTATTGTTTAAAAAGTTTCTAGGAGAAGCAGAAGATCTTAAAGAAAATTCTTCGTTTAATCTCTTGTAGCATTATCTGGAAAATAAGATTTTCTTTTAAGAATTATCTTCAAAGAAGAAAATAATCACTGGTAAAATTGTATTTTTCAAAAATTGTATTTATAAAAAACGATGACATGAATAACGAGGTTTTTAATTTTGATTTTAAAGTGTATGATTCAATAGAGGAATTGAGTGACCAAGACGCTGAACTGCTTAGAGAAGCACGTAAAGTAACCCAATTTGCTTATGTGCCCTATTCAAATTTCAGAGTAGGAGCATTTGCAAAACTGACAAATGGAAAGACGGTAATGGGCACCAACCAGGAAAACGCTTCTTATCCGGCAGGAATATGCGCAGAAAGAACATTGATGTCGGTAGCGTCAACTTTGTTTCCAAATGTTGCTATTGAGACAATTGCCATTTCTTATGATAATTTAAAGGGTAAAAGCGATCATCCCATCAGCCCTTGCGGAATTTGCCGCCAGTCTTTGGTAGAGTTTCAACAAAGAACCGATCATCCAATACGCATCATTTTAGGTGGCATGGAAGGAAACGTTCAGGTAATTGAAAATGCTGCAAACCTGCTTCCATTCTCATTTTCAGCAGATGACATGAAGTTTAAGCAAAAAGAAAAATAGAAAAATATTTGAAGAATCTTCGGTTAATTTTTTAAATAAGAATCGGTGCTAAAAGTTTGTTTACTGAAAATGTGTAAAAAAAATCAACACATCATTACTCATCCAACACCTTTAAACTTTTTTTAATAATGTCAATGCATTCTGAAATTTGTTGTCTTGTAATAATTAAAGGTGGTGCAAAACGAATAATATCGCCGTGAGTTTGTTTGGCCAATAAGCCATTTTCTTTTAATTCAAGGCACAAACGCCAGGCTGCGTCTTTATCTTCATGATCAATGACAATAGCATTCAATAAGCCTTTGCCCTGTATTTTTAAAATGTGCGGTGAATTTATTTTTTTTAATTCTTCCCTGAATATTTTTCCCAAAGTTTCTGCATTTTCTGCCAGCTTTTCTTCTTTCAAAACTTCTAAAGCTGACATTGCCACTTTACATGCTAAAGGATTTCCACCATAAGTGCTTCCGTGTTCTCCGGGCTTTATAGTAAGCATAATTTCGTCATCTGCAAGTACTGCGCTCACAGGCATCGTGCCGCCACTCAATGCTTTTCCAAGAATTAAAATATCGGGCCTCACATCTTCATGATCGCAACATAACATTTTGCCGGTTCTGCATAATCCGGTTTGAATTTCATCGGCCATAAACAGCACATTTGCATCAGCGCAATATTGTTTTGCTTTGGATAAATAACCTTCATCCGGAACATTTACGCCGGCTTCACCCTGGATGGGCTCTACTAAAAATCCGGCGACATTCTTATCTTTTAAAGCCTGTGCAAGTGCCGGAAGATCATTGTAAGGAATTACTTCAAAGCCCGGAATGTATGGCCCAAAATCTTTCTTTGCACCTGCGTCGGTACTGAAGGAAATAATAGCCAG
>JAHEZB010000041.1 GCA_023251285.1 Chitinophagaceae bacterium
ATTTCTTCCTGCGCTTTTTCTTCTTTTGCTTTTACCTGGATGGTTTCTGTTTTTGTTACCTGGATTTCGGTGCTGTTGCCGAAAAGGTCAGTTTGGATTACGGTCTTTTCCATTGTAAAAACAGTGTACTCATCACCCAAAATCCTTTTCCCCAAAGTTTTGAATTCCAGTTCGGTAAAAATGTCTTTCAGCGCTTCAATGTTATAATCTTTAATCCGGAAATCTTCTTCATGAAACTTGCAGGGAACATCGGTGATGATCGTTGCCAGTTTTTTACTCAAAATTGCCATTTCTTTTCCTGCTCTTATCTTCTCGCCCAGTGCGCCTTTTATATTCTCCGCATCCGCTAACACATTTTCTAAAGTTCCATATTGTGACAATAATTTTGCAGCAGTTTTTTCACCAATCCCTGCAATACCCGGGATATTATCGCTGGCATCGCCCATCAACCCAAGAATGTCAATCACTTGTTTTACATTTTGAATTGCCCATTTTTCACATACTTCTTTTTCACCCAAAATTTCTACTTTTCCTCCCTGGTATCCTGGTTTGTAAATCTTAATATTTTCTGTAACCAACTGCCCAAAATCCTTGTCAGGGGTTACCATAAAAACCTGGTAACCGTCTTTCTCTGCCTGCTGTGCAAGACCACCAATCAGGTCGTCAGCTTCAAATCCATCACATTCTACCACTGGGAGATTAAATCCCTTGATAATTTTCTTTATGTCAGGAATTGAAATAATCAGATCTTCAGGGGCTTCCTGCCTTTGCGCCTTGTAAGCGGCAAAATCCGTATGCCTTTCTGTTGGCGCTACTGTGTCAAACGCGACGGCAAGGTGAGTAGGATTTTCTTTTTTTATGATGTCAACCAAAGTGCTGGTAAATCCATATTGTGCATTCGTGTTTTTCCCTTTTGTAGTAATTATCGGGCTGCGAATCAATGCATAATACGAGCGGTAAATCAATGCCATTGCATCAAGCAGAAATAATTTTTTTTCCATGTGGTAAATTTACAAAATAGTGAGAAGGGAAAAGAAATTTGAAAATTGTCTACATGGATTTTGCTTTTAATTATCGTTTCATTTCTCGCAAAAAACAAGAGTAATGCTAAAATTAATAAATAATTTCAAGCTAATTTTCGGGCAAACCTCCAGATTTCTGTATCCGACTCTTCTTTGTTAATGTCTAAAACAAAATAAAATTGTGTGTTTTGTATCGCCATAAAAACCCAGGAAGGTTAACATCAACAAGGAATGTCATGATGCCGGCAAATTAATTTTTAGCGGAATTGCGTTTCTCTCTAACAATTGAGTTGCATATTGCAAGGAAGCTAAAATATCTTCCTTTTCCAGAAAAGGAAAAGCTCGCAGAATATCTTCATGTGAATCGCCGGCCGCCAGATGTTCCATGAGAAATACAACCGGCATTCTCGTGTTTCGAATTACAGGTTTGCCGAAAGCAATATCTGGATTTGAAGTAATTCTATTCAATAAGTCTTCCATCTGAAATTTTTTATAAAGCTACAAAATACCAACAAAAAGCTCACACGTTTCAAAAACCTGTTAGGCTTGATTCAAAATCTAGATTCAATATAATACGGCAGCATTTTTCTCCAGGTAGGCCAATCATGTTTCATATCATTTCCCCAAATATCCAGTTCGTAATTAATTCCTTTATTGTACAAAACACCGGCAAAATTTGTTGCTGCCTGCGGATCTTCAAAATCGCCACTGCCGGAAAGAATATGAATGTGATTGCTTTTGCGAATATTATTAAGATAAAAATCATCTGTAAGATTGGGCATATAATTCATGGGCGAATTATAATACACCTGTTCATCGTCATGACCTTTGCTGTATTCGTGCAAATCATAAACGCCGCTCATCGCAATCACTCCATTAATAATATCCGGCCTTTTCAAAAACAAATTCATACTGTGCAAAGCCCCAAAACTGGCGCCACAAGTGATTGTCGGCGTTTCATCTGAAGTGCTGTTTTTTATAAAAGGAATTACTTCATTAAAAACATATTCATTGAATTGATTGTGCCGGATCGCTTTATGTTCGCCCAACATATTGTTGTTCATCCAGCTTTCATTGTTCATGCTGTTGATAGAAAAAACTTTTACTTTTCCGGAATTAATATGAGGAGCAAGAGCATCAATCAATTGAAAGCGCTCATATTCCAGGTAATCCGCAGCGGCAGTTGGAATCAGCAAAAGCGCGAATCCATAGTCGCCATAAGTTGCGATCGGCATGTCTTTATTTACAGCTGGGCTGTACCACGATGTAAGTTCTCTTTTCATAAATCTGGGTTAGAAGAATATAGTCGTATGAGATTTTTTAGCGTCCGCTTTTACTTACGCGTGATTTTGTCCAGTGCGAAATAGCGTATTAAGCCATCATCTTTTCCCACAGCAAATCTGAAAGCGATATCCGCATTGGTATAAGAAGTGTTCAGTTTTACATCGTAATAATCATCCACCAAATTAGATTGTGTAGAAACGATTTTTTCAAATTTTCCATATTGATTTAGCAAACGCTGAAATTGTGCCGGAGTAGAAAGCGGCATGGTTTCCTTAAACTTTGCCGCTTCCATTGAATCGGCCATATCAAATTTGCCCGCATTATATAGTTCCAGAAACTTTTCGGCTGTTTTAACAGAAGCATCTTGAGCTTTAATACCAAATGACATGAGGATTAGTACACAGGGGATGAGGATTTTTTTCATTTTTTTGCGAATTTTTTTTCGTTATAAAAGAATAATTTTAGAACATCAATATATATGGCCTTTACTGGACAGAGAATTATTTTATGTGATTTAAATTCTATCAAAGATAAATTAAAAATGTAGCTGGCATTGATGTTCTTTTAGAACAATATGTTTTTTCAAAATGAAAATCCACCCTATTTGTTCTCTTACTGTAACCACCGTTCCAATTGCAAAGTTTTTATTTTACAATTCAAAAAAACCTTCTCAGTTCATAATTCCGAATTTGTTAAAATATGCTCTCGTCTTCATTTTCAAAGAAAAACCAAACATACCAATAAACTTTACGGTGTACCTTTATAAACAATAAAACCATCTTCCGAAAAGCGCTAAAAAACTTGAACGGTTATCTTCAAAAATAAAGTTTATGGCAAAAGCAACAAACAAACCTGTGATTACTCCCGAGCAAATCCGTGACGCATATATTGATTATGTTTTAACCAATAATGAACCTCCAAAATCCGTTTATGATTTTGCGAAAAAACTGGGTATTACAGAAGCAGATTTTTACAATTATTTCGCCTCTTTTATTGCCATAGAAAAATCTGTATGGGCAATACTTACGATAGAGGCGGTCGAGAAAATAAAAGAGCAGGAAATATGGGCGCAATATTCATCCCGCGAAAAAATCCTGTCATTCTTTTACAGTTATATAGAGTTGCTGAAAACCAAGCGCAGCTTTATCATTTACACATGGAAGAAACATGAAAAAAGATTATCTGCACCCGTAATATTATCGGATGCAAAACCAATATTTGAAAATTTTGCAGAAGATGTAATCCAGGATGGCCTTGATTCAGGCGAATTAGCTCAACGCAAGTTTTTTACTAAAAGATATAAAGATGGTCTTTGGATGCAGTTTCTTTTTATCATTAATTTTTGGGCCGAAGATGATAGCAATGATTTTGAAAAAACAGACGAAGCCATTGAAAAAGGCATCAATGTCGCCTTTGATTTATTTCAACGTTCACCGATTGACAACCTTTTTGAGTATGGAAAATTTTTAGCAAGAAATGGGAAACTCAAAGAAAAAATGGGCATTTAAAAAAAGATGAAAATACAGGAATCGATGCCTGCTACGAAAGTAGAACGTTCTGCAAAATTTGTAAAAACAGGTTTTCAGATCGGCGGCAATTACATAAAGCACTATTCTAAAAAATTATTTAATCCCGACCTCAGCCGCGATGAATTAAATGAAGATAACGCATCCGACATCTATAATTCTTTGAGCGAACTAAAAGGATCTGCATTAAAAATAGCACAGATGCTGAGCATGGACAGAAACATGCTTCCCAAGGCTTATGTAAATAAATTTTCCCAATCACAGTATAATGCGCCGCCTCTTTCAGGGCCTCTGATTACCAGGACCTTTATCAAGAGTTTCGGTAAACCACCTGGAAAAATATTTGATTCATTTAATCCTGTTTCGACAAATGCCGCATCGATCGGGCAGGTTCATCAGGCTACTTTAAAAGGGAAAAAACTGGCGGTAAAAGTTCAATATCCCGGAGTCGCATCAAGTATTTCTTCTGACTTGAAAATGGTAAAGCCCTTTGCTTTTCGATTGTTGGGAGTCAGTGAAAAAGAGCTGAATGTTTATATAAAAGAAGTAGAGGAAAGATTGCTGGAAGAGACCGATTATAAGCTGGAAGTACGACGGTCTATTGAATTTTCAAAAGCTTGCAGCGTTTTAAAAAATACCGTTTTCCCGACCTATTACCCCAAACTATCGTCCGAAAAAATTATTACCATGGATTGGATGGAAGGTTTGCATTTGAAAGAGTTTCTGCAAACCAATCCATCACAGCAACTCAGGAATAAAATCGGCCAGGCATTGTGGGATTTCTACAATTTTCAGCAGCATGAATTGAAAGCGGTGCATGCAGATCCGCATCCCGGAAACTTTCTAATAACCCCTGATGAAAAACTGGCTATTATTGATTTTGGTTGCATCAAAGTAATTCCTAAAGATTTTTATGATCCTTTTTTTGACCTTGTTTGGAATGGGTTGATGAACGATAAAAAAGCGGCGATCGATGCATTCCGAAAATTGGAATTAATACAACCGAATGATACCGCACAACAAATCGAGTTTTATTATAAATCTTACAAAGAAATGATCAGTTTGTTTGCACTGCCCTATGCCAGTAAAACATTTGATTTCAGCAAGCCTAAGTTTTTTGAAGACCTTTATGCCTGGAGTGACAAAATCACGAAGATGGCTGAATTTAAACAACCGCGTGGCGTAAAACATTTTATCTATATAAACAGAACCAACTTCGGCCTTTATATGATCTTAAATGATTTGAAAGCGACTGTGAATACGCAAACATACAAGCCGCTTTCGTTTAACGGTGAAATTCTAAAACAAGAAAAAAAAAGAGTTGCTAAAAATCACGGAGTCTAAAAGAAACTCAGCTTATTTTTTCCATTACCACCTTTCGTACATCAGACAACGGAATTCTTTCCTGTAACATCGTATCCCTATATCGAATCGTTACGGTGTTATCGTCTTTCGTCCGATGATCTATTGTTACGCAAAAAGGTGTTCCTATCGCATCCATTCTTCTGTAACGCTTGCCAATGCTGTCTTTTTCTTCATAAAAAGTATAAAAGCTTTCTTTGCATTCGTTCATTAATTGTTTTGCAATTTCAGGTAAGCCATCTTTTTTTACCAAAGGAAGAATCGCCAGTTTATAAGGAGCGATCTTTGCAGGAATTCTTAAAACTACCCGACTGTCTTCACTGCCATCTTCCTTCGTCCATTTTTCTTCCGCATAAGACATGGATATAACGGTGAGGAATAAACGATCTAAACCGACAGAAGTTTCTACCACGTAAGGAATATAATTTCCGTAGGGCTCCCCGTCTTCTTTTAAATCGTTATCAAAATATTGCAACTTCTTTTTGCTCAGTTCGCCATGTTGTTTCAAATCAAAATCAGTGCGTGAATGAATGCCTTCCAGTTCTTTAAAACCAAAGGGAAATTCATATTCAATATCTACAGCAGCATTTGCATAATGAGCGAGTTTCACGTGATTGTGATAGCGCAATTTTTCGACAGGAATACCGAGACTTTCATGCCATTTTAATCTTGCTTCTTTCCAATATTCATACCATTGCAATTCGGTGCCGGGCCTCACAAAAAACTGCATTTCCATTTGCTCAAATTCACGCATCCTGAAAATAAATTGCCGGGCCACAATTTCATTTCTAAACGCTTTTCCGGTTTGTGCAATACCAAATGGAATTCTCATTCTCCCGGTCTTTTGCACATTTAAAAAATTTACAAAAATTCCCTGCGCTGTTTCCGGACGTAAATAAATTTTATCAGCTTCGCCCGAGATAGTTCCGAGCTGGGTGTCAAACATCAAATTAAACTGCCGGATGTCTGTCCAGTTACATGTTTCACTAACGGCACAGGTTATATTGTTGTCTTCAATTAAATTTCTTAATCCTGTAAAATCATCTTTTGATAACAATTCATCCATTCTTTTCAGCAATGCATATTCTTCTTCCTTTCTTCCCTCATGTGCGAGTTTATCGGCATAGCTTTCTATGAGATGATCGACGCGATAACGTTTGTTGCTGTCTTTATTATCAATCATCGGATCGCTGAAATTATCAATATGACCGCTTGCTTTCCACGTAAGTGGATGCATGAAAATCGCGGCATCAATTCCTACAATATTCTCGTGTAACTGCGTCATACTTTTCCACCAGTAATCACGAATATTTTTTTTGAGCTGCACGCCATTTTGCCCGTAATCATATACAGCGCTTAATCCATCATAAATTTCGCTGGAAGGAAAGATGTATCCATATTCCTTGCAATGCGCGATGATCTCACTGAAATTATTCGTTTCGTTTGCCATAAGGCTGCAAATATAATGAGAGTAAATTTTGCGGGTTAGATTGCTATCTTTTTTTACAAAAAAAACCTGTTAGAAAAATCCGGAAATTATTTCTTTTCAAATTCAATTTACAGAACTCTTCTTAAAATTATTCTTCATGATTAATCAAGTAAACTTTTATAAAAAAAGTAAGAATTGCAAACAAGAATGCTGAATATTCCTTTGTTTGCTGTGAATACAAAATCGCTACTTACTTTCAACCTTTGCTAATGAATTTGAAATGATCTTCTCTATCTGTTCATACTCCAGCAAAAATCCATCATGGCCATATAAAGAATCAATGCTGAAAAAACTTGCACCAGAAACATTTGCGGCAATAAATTGTTGTTCACTTACAGGAAATAAAATATCAGTGGTAATGCCAATGGCTGTTGTTTTTGCTTTGATACGTTGCAAAGCATTTTCAATACTTCCGCGTCCACGGCCTACATTGTGAGAGTCCATTCCTTTGCTCAAAAAATAATAGCTGAATGCATTGAATCTTTTTCCCAGTTTTTCACCCTGGTATTTTTGGTACGATTCGCTTTTGTAATTTTCTATCTTATCAATGTGATGTTCGCTTTGGCTGGCGTGGTATGTTTCATAATGCCGGTAAGAAATTAAAGCAATGCTTCTTGCCGCTTTCATTCCTTCCATTCCCGCTTCCGGCTTTTTTTCTTTCCACGTGCCGTCCGCTTCAATACTCATTCTTTGCGAAGCGTTGAACGCAATGCCCCAGGCGGAATGTCGCGCGTTCGTTGCTATTGGAAAAATGTTTTCAAAAAGCTCCGACTCTTCAATCGCCCATTCGAGTAATTGTTGTCCACCCATAGAACCTCCGATGCCAATTTTTATTTTTTCAATTCCTAAAAATTCCCTTAAAGGCTGATAAGAGCGAATCATATCCCGTGGCGTAAAAAAAGGAAAATCGTGATAATATATTTTGCCGGTTTCTGGATTTTTATCAAGTGGGCCGGTGCTTCCATAACAACTGCCCGGCATATTTACACAAATAATAAAATATTTTTCCGGATCAAAGAGTTTTCCTTCTCCCACGAGGCCCGGCCACCATTCTGAAGGTTTGCTGTTAGCCGTTAGCGCATGAAAAATCCACACAACATTATCCTTTTGTGAATTTAATTTTCCATACGTTGTGTACCCTAAATGATATTTTGGAACGACCTGCCCCGACTCAAGAGTAATTGGATTATCAACATGAAAAATATCGTAAGTCAAATTCTTTGATTAAAATATTTAAAGAAAAATAAAATTACAACCATGCTTTTCTGCATGGTTGTAATTCAGGGGTGCAAAATTAATTTTTATGTTCTGTTATTTTGCAAAAACCTTTTCAAAAGATTGCTGCATGTCGGCTTTGATATCATCAATGTGCTCAATGCCGAGAGACACGCGAAGAAGTCCCGGCGTAACGCCGGCAGACAATTGTTCGGCATCCGATAATTGCTGATGAGTGGTTGCAGAAGGCTGAATGATCAAAGTCTTTGTATCACCAACATTAGCCAGGTGGCTGATCATTTTTAAATTATCCACAAATTTCGTTGCGTTTTCTTTTCCATCTTTTATTTCAAAAGAGAGAACACCGCCGTAGCCATGTTTCAGATATTTTTTTGCATTCGCATAATGCGGGCTGCTTTCAAGACCAGGATAATTTACTTTTTCAACATTTGGATGTTTTTCGAGCCACTGAGCCAAAGCTAAGGCATTCTCTACAGTGCGTTGAACACGTAAGGACAATGTTTCCAGCCCTTGAATCAAAAGGAAAGAGTTGAACGGAGAAATAGCAGGGCCAAAATCGCGCAAGCCTTCCACTCTTGCCCTGATGATGAATTGAATATTTCCAAACGGTCCTTTGCTTCCAAAAACATCGTTGAAAACCAATCCGTGATATCCTTCAGAAGGTTCGGAGAAAGCCGGATATTTTCCGTTGCCCCAATTGTAATTTCCGCCATCTACAATAACGCCACCAATACTGTTACCATGGCCGCCGATCCATTTCGTAGCGGCCTGAACCACTACATGAGCACCATGTTCCAAAGGACGGAAGAGATACCCGGCGCATGCAAAAGTGTTATCAACAATTAACGGTAAATCATGCTTCTGCGCCAATGCGGAAAGCTTATCAAAATCCGGAATGTTGAAATCAGGATTGCCAATCGTTTCTGTATAGAGCGCTTTTGTCTTGTCATCAATCAGCTTTTCAAAATTTTCAACGTTGTTATCTTTTGAAAACCTTGCCTCGATACCCAGTTTTTTTAAAGAAACTTTAAACTGATTAAAAGAACCTCCGTATAAAAAAGGGCTGCTCACAAAATTATCGCCAGTCCCCATTATATTGGTCAAAGCAAGAAATTGAGCTGCTTGCCCTGAAGCGGTTGCCAGTCCTGCAACACCACCTTCCAAAGCCGCTACACGTTTTTCAAAAACATCGGTAGTCGGATTCATAATGCGGGTATAAATATTTCCAAATTCTTTCAAGGCAAAAAGGTTCGCGCCGTGTTCTGAGTTTTTAAATGTAAAAGAGGTCGTCTGGTAAATAGGAACTGCACGTGAACCGGTTGTTGGGTCTGGCTCCTGGCCAGCATGTTGTTGTAAGGTTTCAAAATGTTGAGAGCTCATAAATGAAGATTTATAAAGTTAAAGATGAAAAGCATTTTATGAATAGAAAAGGCGGAAGCCTTTGATGGGATGATATGAAAAGTAGAATGCCTTACGGCATACAGCGGATATAAATGCAAACTGAATTGCTTGAAAGTATTTTCGTGTTTGTAATTAATTGTTTCATTATTCTTATCCTACAAATATAGTAGGGAAATATTTATTTGAACAAATTTTTTTGAAGTACATTTTTTTGAATCACTTTTTATAAAAGAGATTTCGCATCTCATTTTATAGGTAGCCGGATTTTATATTCTCAAAATAGAAAACATCCTTATTTCCTTTTTTGCTGGTTAATTTTGTTTTTAAAGAATCACGAAATATTTTATTTTATGAAATCCAAAATGCAACTATTTCTTCGTCTTTGCTGATTTCTATTGAAAGAAGCGAGTTAATTTCTTAATTGTTTCTTTTAAATATTGCAGATCTTCAGGAGAATTATAAACCTGGTAAGAAATACGCAAATAATTTTCATTTCCCCGT
>JAHEZB010000572.1 GCA_023251285.1 Chitinophagaceae bacterium
GATACATCCCGAAACGGGACTACTCGATGTGCCCTTCCTCTGAGTAGTTAAATAAATCTTCTATGATAATGTATGTAAATAAAAAAGTAATCTACTATACTATTCGTATACCCATCACAAGTATATCGTCTACTTGTTGTTGAGTACCGCTCCAGTCATTGAGGGTTTTTTCGAGAATATTTTTTTGTGCGGCAAGATCTTCATCTTGCATTTTGAGAAGCATATCTTTGAAACGTTTCTTGGTAAATTTCTTTCCTTGTTCTCCTCCAAACTGGTCTGCATAACCGTCGGTAAACAAATAAATTGTATCGCCTTGCTCAAGAAGCATTTCTTTTTTGCTGAAAGGTCTGTCTATTCCAAGATAAATACCTATCGGCATTTTATCGGCATTGAGTTCGATCAATTGTCCCCTGCGAACAATGTAAAGCGCATTGTTTGCGCCGGCATAGCAAAGTTTATGAATTGCCTTATTGTTTTCAAGTATAACTTCTAAACTTATAAGGGACATGTCCATTCCGTCTTTTTGTTCTCCTTCCTGCCCTTTTTGCCCAAGCGATTTGATAATCCCTTTTTTCATTACGTCGAGCGCGAGCGCCGGTTCGGTAATCGATTTTTCAAGTATTACTTCGTTCAGAAGAGAATATCCGATGAGGGACATGAAAGCGCCGGGAACTCCGTGTCCTGTGCAATCGCAGGCAGCGATAAGAAATTTTTTATCTTTTTCCGAGAACCAGTAAAAATCTCCTGCTACAATATCTTTTGGTTTATACACAATAAAATTTTCCGGAAACCTTTTTCGTATAAGGTCGAAAGAAGGGAGGATCGCTTCCTGAATTCTTTTTGCGTAGTTAATGCTGTCGGTGATATTCCTGTTTTTGTATTCGATTTGTTCTTTTTGTTCTACAATTTCTGCAGTTCGTTCACGAATAATGGCTTTTAATCCGCGTGTGGATATTGTTACAACCCCCACAACAAATCCTCCCGATAAAATTACGTAGCAAATATATGCCCACCAGGTTCTGTACCAGGGCGGGAGAACAGTAAATTCATAAACAGCTTCCTGACTTTCCTGATTAAAAATATTTTTTGCTTTCACATGAAAGAAATATTTGCCTTCGGGCAGGTTGGTGTAAACTGCTTTTGTTTCATGTTTCCAATTGGTCCAGTCAGTGTTAAAGCCTTCCAGGTAATATTTATATAGATCTGCATTTTCGTTGGTAAGGTTCAGAGAGGAAAATTCAAATATTATAGAATTGTTTATAAAACGAAGATCCGGTATGAGAGATTGGTTTTGTATCAATGAACTTACTTTTGAAGAATCAAAAAAAGTTCCGTTGAAGATGGTCGAATCTTTCCCGATAGTTATTTTTCGGATGATGGTATTGTACGGAATCGTATCCTTGTTATTGATCTTTGGGTCGTACCGGTAAAGTCCTCCGGCTCCTCCAAACCAGGTAATGCTATCGTCATGAAAAACGGTATGAACTATCTCGTCGGAGTAAGGAAGGAAAGGAGTGATATTCCATAAATAATTGTTTCCTTCTTTTTTTAAAAAACCAAACTCGAATTTATGTTTGTCATTCAAATATGTTTCCAACCAGATATTTTTAGAGGCAGTATCGTATGCAATGTGGTATATCTGGCGTGATTTGTCTGTGAAAATTGAAGCAAATGATGCGTCCTGTATAAATCTGTTGCCGGTAGTAAAGACATAGATACCATTTTCGGTTCCAAAAAGTATTTTTCCATTTACGTTTTCCACTCCCACAACTCCGTCAGGGAGTCCTGAAGAAGTATCGAACCGGGAGATGGTAGCAGTAATTTCATCCTGAGTTCTTCTTGCTTTTCTATTATTGTTTTTAAATTTTATCCGCGTAACTCCATTTGCTTGCTGTCCCAGCCAAAGTGCGCCATTGTTATCTTCGGTGATAGAATAAACACCTTCTTTTAATTCCTGGATGTTAGCTTCTTCCAGCCATTTGCTCCCATCCCAATAAATGGATGCAATTCCGTTTTCAAGTCCGATAAAAACACGCGAGGGGTCAAATTTGGATTGGTAGATCATCCATGGCCTGCAATTGAGTATTTCTTTTTTATTCAGCTGATCGTCAATTGCAAAAATATTTTCGCTTGCAACTCCCAGCAGGGTAGAATACTTGCCTGATCTAAAGGAAAGAAGGTCCCAACAGGGCTCATCCGTTGATCTTAATTTTTCAAAGGATGCATAAGAAAAAGAAGATCCGTTTGTAATATATCCCGGACGAAGTGCAAATACACCAATATTAGTTGCTGCGAATAAAATATTATTATGCCGCACCAGCGACTGCACCGTTCCGTCAAGCCCGTTTTTATGAGAGAAAGATGTGATCGGAGAAGTGATATTGACTTTTGATATTCCGTTATCTGTTGCAAGCCACAGATTATTTGACGCATCCGAATATTGAGAGTAAACAGTTTCGTCCTGAAGGCCAATTTCCTTGTTCAAAAATCCTTTAAGAAGCCCATACTCATCTATCTCGGCAATTCCTTTTGTTACTGTTGCAATAGAGTAAAAGGAATTGGCGCTGATTAAATTGTAACTTGTATTTTCCAGCAAGAAGGGGTCAATCTGTGTTTTGAAATTTTCCAGCAGAAATTCTGGTTCATCCGAAGAGTTCTCTTTTGGAGCAGGTTTCATAAGAAACAAGCCTTTCTTTTTTGTGAGAAGTAACATATCTTCGGGAGGTGTTTTTTTAAACGGGATCATGGAATATACACTTTCGTCCGAAAAAATTTC
>JAHEZB010000573.1 GCA_023251285.1 Chitinophagaceae bacterium
AATTGAGAAATGAAGTTTTTATAGTAGAGCAAAATTGTGTTTACCAGGATTGCGACGATAAAGATCTCAAAGCATGGCATCTGTGTGCATGGGATCACGAAAATTTGATTGCTTATACCCGTTTATTTGATAAAGGTGTTTCTTACTGCGATGCCGCTTCAATAGGTCGGGTACTTACTGCGCCATCAGTTCGCGGACAAAATATGGGAAAAGAACTGATGCGTCGTTCCATCGCCAAAATTGAAGAGTTGTTTGGGGAAACCACGATCAGAATTAGCGCCCAGCTTTATCTGAGACGTTTTTATGAATCTTTTTCTTTTGTTCAACAAGGAGAAGTTTATCTGGAAGATCGCATAGAACATATTTCTATGCTAAGAGTCATTGCCAGTTAATAAGGCAATAAAGCAGTAAACTATGCCGTTATGGAGAAGTTGCTTGAATACTTTTTTTAGGCAAAATCTAATTTTATCCATAACGAAACAACTTTTTACCTGTTATGAAAAAACGTTTACAGTCTTTGTGGCTCACGTGTTTCATACTGTTTTCATGCACCTGTTTATTTTCCAAAAAAAGTAATGCGCAATCTTTAATTGTAGGAAATGAAAAAACAAGGTTTGAAGTTGGACTGAATATTGGCCCGTCGTTTTTTTTGGGAGACCTGGGCGGCCACCAGGGAAAAGGAAAACGTTTTATAAAAGACCTGAATTTGCCGCTTACGGAAATAATGACGGGCGCTTTTGCTACATTTTATCCGAATGAATGGCTTGGAATCAGGGCTGCAGCGCAATATGGGAAAATTTCCGGTGAGGACGATGTCATTCATACACAAGGACGGGATGAGTTATACAGGAAGCAACGTAACCTTGATTTTCGTTCCAATATTTTCGAGGCTTATATCGCTGCAGAAGTTTTCCCATTGATTTTCTTAAATCAAAATGATCCGGATTACAAGCCGAAGCTTACTCCATACGGCGTAATTGGAGTCGGTTATTTGCATTTTAATCCGCAGGGATCGCTGACAGATGCAAATGGGAAAAAGACGTGGTATTATTTGAGGCCATTGCATACGGAAGGAGAAGGTTTTCCTGAGTATCCGAACAGAAAAGAATATTCCCTTAATCAAATAAATATTCCAATGGGCGTCGGTTTGAAATATTACATTTCAGATCGCGTAAATGTGAGTTTTGAAATTTTATTGAGAAAATCTTTTACCGATTATATAGATGACGTAAGCACCACTTATATAGATCCGAATTTGTTTGATAAATATTTATCTCCAAAAGATGCAGCTATCGCCAGGCAAATTGCCGACAAGGTATTTGCAATCGTAAATCCCGGATTGGCGAGGAATTCACCCGGAACACAGCGAGGCAATCCAAAACAAAACGATTCCTATTTCACTACGTTTTTTAAATTCGGATTTCGGATCGGCCCAATTTATGAAAGCCGGTATGATAGAAATGTAGCAAACAGAACACGTTGTCCGCATACTTTCTAAGAAATTTATGTTCTGAAATTCTTATCTCTAACAGCAAAGAATTAATAAAAGCTGACAAGGAAAAACGATGCACAGTCCTGCGCATTGAAACCTGCAAACCAGAAAATTTTAGTTTTGTTAGGATCCTTTGCCTTTTTTGTTTGTCTTTAATTCTTCTTTTAAAAATTGGGCAGTAAAGCTTTTTTTATTTTCAATTAATTGCTCTGGAGTTCCTTCAAATAATATTTTTCCTCCTGCGTCCCCGCCTTCGGGACCAAGGTCAATAATGTAATCGGCGATCTTGATAATGTCCATATTGTGTTCAATGACCAAGACAGTATTTCCCCTGTCAACTAATTTATTGAGAACATCAGCCAAATGTTGAATATCGCGAAAATGTAATCCTGTAGTCGGCTCATCGAGAATATAAAAGGTTTTTCCGGTATCTCTTTTACTTAATTCTGTTGCCAGCTTCACGCGTTGTGCTTCGCCGCCGCTGAGTGTTACCGCGCTTTGCCCTAAAGTGATATAACCAAGTCCTACTTCCTGCAGCACTTTTATTTTTCGGTATAAAAAAGGAACGTTTTTAAAAAAATCAACTGCTTCATCTACCGTCATTTCCAATACATCGCTAATTGATTTTCCTTTGTATCGTATTTCAAGCGTTTCGCGGTTGTATCTTTTTCCGTTGCATTTTTCACAATGCACATATACATCAGGTAAAAAATTCATTTCGATGGTCCTCATTCCTCCGCCCTGGCACACGTCGCATCTGCCGCTCTTCACATTAAATGAAAATCTGCCGGGTTTATAACCACGGATTTTTGCTTCCGGAATCGCTGCAAAAAGAGTTCTGATATCGGTAAAAAAACCACAATAAGTTGCCGGATTGCTTCTCGGAGTTCTGCCAATCGGTGATTGATCTATTTCAACTACTTTATCAATATATTCAAGCCCTTCAATATTTTTAAAAGGAAGTGGAGTCATCTTACTTTTATAAGCATGAATGCTCAAAAGCGGGTACAAAGTTTCATTGATCAAAGTCGATTTTCCACTGCCGCTAACTCCGGTAATGCAAATAAATTTTCCCAATGGAAATGTGGCAGTTACATTTTTTAAATTATTGCCGGAAGCGCCTTTCAATATAAGCGAATGACCATTTCCTTTTCTTCTTTCTGATGGAATGGTTATTTCCGTGTCTCCATTCAAATATGAAGAAGTGAGTGTATCGAGCTTGACAAAATTTTTGGGAGTTCCTTTGGCAACTACTTTTCCGCCATGCTTT
>JAHEZB010000574.1 GCA_023251285.1 Chitinophagaceae bacterium
ATTTTTTTATTTTATCGAGTACAGTAAAGAAACAAATATTAAAGATTTCGGTTTTTTAAATAAACATGCTCCAAAGGATCAAGCAACGTTCATTTTTATTCTTTAACAAACCAACAATAATCCTGATTCCCAGTTTCTTCAATAACTTAAGTTGCTCAGCAATCTGTAAATTGTAAACATGGAATATGTTATTGACGTCGGCATTTCTGAGATGCGTAGCCAGGTCGGCGATAAACTTTTTAAAAATATATCGATTTGGAAAGAAAAGAAATGGAGGAATTTAAAATATACTTTTGTCGGGATAAACAACTATTCCAGCAAAACATTGATCTTTTCTTTTTTCAAAAAAATAAGGTTCACAACTTTAAAAAGCGATCAACCTTATGATAAATGACAAATAACACAGATTTTACTTCAATCACCACTTTTTATTATCAATCGTTGCCAGAATATTTAAATAATTGACGTAGCGCTCAGCCGAAATTCTATTTTCTTCGACAGCCGCTTTTACCGCACAGCCCGGTTCTTCTGTATGCATGCAATTATTAAAACGGCAATCATTTATCAACGTTTTCATTTCAGGGAAATAATGCGAAAGCTCATGCGGCTCAATATCCATCATGGCAAATTCGCGCATGCCGGGCGTATCAATAATTTTGCCGCCAAAAGGAAGATCAAACATTTCTGCAAACGTCGTTGTATGCAATCCTTTGCCGCTCCACCCACTTACTTCTTGCGTTTTAATAATATTCTCAGGAAAAATGGTATTGATAAAAGAAGATTTTCCAACGCCGGAATGGCCGCTTAATAAAGTGGTTTTATTTTTCAATAACTCCTTCACTTCATTCACTCCTGCATCTTCGCTGATGCTCATCGAATAAACCGGATAAGCTATTTTTTCATAAATGTTTTTGATCTGTTCAAACTTTTCTTTCTCCTTTGATTTGTACAAATCACTTTTATTAAAAACGATAATGGCCGGTACATGATATGCTTCGGAAGCCACTAAAAAACGATCTATAAAACCGGTAGAAGTTTTGGGGTCTTTCAAGGTAGCCAGTAAAATACTCTGGTCCAGATTTGCCGCTACAATATGATGTAAATGTTTGTTGTGAGGCGATTGACGCGTGATATAATTGTTGCGTTCGTGGATGTTTGTGATCACAATAGATTCTTCGCCATCTTCTTTGTCAATATCTACTACATCTCCTACTGCTATTGGATTTGTTGAAGTAATGCCATCAATTTTAAACTTCCCTTTTACACGCGCTTTAAACTCTTCCCCCGCCTCATTTTTCACCTGGTACCAGCTTCCGGTCGATTTATAAACTAATGCCTGCATATAATTAGCTGATTTGTTAATTAGCTGATTTGCTAATCAGGGGAACTTTTTAAACAAGGTATATCTTAAAACAATTTCTATTAAAAGTAACGCCATTGCAGCAAAAATAAACGGATAAAATTTTTCAGTATAGCGATGAAAAGATGTTACTTCAACTTTTGATTTTTCCAATTGATTGATGTCACTATAAATCTTTTCGAGGCTTTGATTGTCGGTCGCTCTGAAATATTTACCACCCGTTTCTGTCGCAATATTTTGCAACAGTTTTTCATCAATAGAAACTTTTTGATTTTGCATTACAATTCCCATTGGCGTACTTACCGGTGTGGGCGCATAACCATCAGTGCCCACGCCAATCGTATACACTTTTACTTTAAAAGCTTTCGCAATTTCTTTCGCTGTTGATGGATCTATTAAGCCACCATTGTTGATTCCATCGGTAAGCAGGATCACTACTTTACTTTTTGATTTGCTGTTTCTCAAACGATCAACGCTCGTCGCCAATCCCGAACCAATCGCCGTTCCGTCTTCCAATAAACCATTTCTAATTTGTGCAATCTGCGATTTCAATACGTAATGATCAGTCGTGAGCGGACATTGGGTAAAACTTTCACCTGCAAAAATTACCACTCCAATCCGGTCATTTGGCCGATTATCTACAAAATCTTCAGCAACTTTTTTTGCCGCTTCCATCCTGTTTGGCTGAAAATCCTGGGCAGTCATACTTCCGCTTACATCGATACACAAGATGATATCAATTCCTTCGCCTTCTGTTTGTGTTTCATCAAATTTTGTTTGTGGCCTTGCAAGGGCGATGATGATGCAGCTAAGCGCCAGAATTCTAAAAACAAAGGGAAAGTGCTGAACGGTATTTTTCCATGACCTTGAATTTGCCAATCCGTGTGTAGAAGAAATTCTGATAGCAGCCACCTGTTTTTTGCCCTGGTGAAATTTCCAGTAGATCAAAAATGGAATGATGATAAACAGCAGCAACAGCCATGGTTGCCCAAAAGTGATATTATTGAAATAGTCAAATACCATCTTCCGGTTTTTTGTTTACGATATTATTGATGGTGGTTATCATTTCTTTTGTTTGTGAAAACGCTTTTTCATTCTCGAAAGCAGGAGGAATGTATTGTGCAAATTTTACAACATTTCCCAGGCGAAGAGAACCGGCAAAATTTGAAATTTGTTCTTTTGATAAATCAAATCCATTCAACTCAATCAATAATTCATCTGTTGTAAGATGCAACTGATAGGTATTTGTTTTCCTGGATAAATATCTTTTGAAAATATCGGAAAGCCGCGAATGATATTCTTTAAATCTATTTTGCTGAAGCAGATCTTCTTTTTCAAGATCATTTAATGATTGCATTGCTTCGTCATACGGTGAAAGCTTTGATTCAAATATTTTTACAT
>JAHEZB010000575.1 GCA_023251285.1 Chitinophagaceae bacterium
GTGTTATCGCCCCAGCGGTTGGAGGCAAACAACAAATCAGTAATAAAATACAATTCACCATCCGATGCTGTTCCCGGCGAATTTTGTTTCATTGTTTTGGGATTGATGCTCCATGCAAAATATCCTTCGCGAGGGCCGGATTGGTGTTGCAAATATTTTTTTGACCAGCGCCAGATGCGGTCAAAAACGTCTTTCTTATTTAACTGAACGGCAATCATCATACCGTAAGAAAGTCCTTCGGTTCTTGCATCATGATTTTTTATATCGGATACATACGCCATGGAATCGCCTACTTCAAAATAAACTTTGTGTGGCCCTTCAAATAAATCCTGATACGCTTTATCAACTTTCGCATCAATATCCGCTTCGCTGTAACCCGCGAGTTTAAAAGTGTTTGGGTAAATGTTCGTATAAAAAGCGCCTTTTGATTTTTGCGCATTCACCTTGGCGAAGGTGAGTGAAAGAAGGCAAATCGCCAGGAAGTATATTTTCCTTCGGCTGAATATTTTATTTATTTTTTTAAATAGAATCATCATTTGTTTTTAATAATTATTGCCTCGCCACGCAAGTTGAATGGCGATTTGAACACGAGGAAGGTAATAAGGTTGTAAAAATCTGGCTGCAATCTCTGCTACTAAGGTCAAGGCTTGTAACGATACTACCATAGTTTATTCTATCATTACTCTCAAAAAATATGCACTTCATCTGCCAATATTTTTAAAATAAAAAAATCACGTTATTTCTTCGTTTACTGATTCCATACAATTGGACAAAACTTCCATCTAACCTCACTAAAACCTTAGTAGAAAACAACTACCTACCTCCAACAACCTTATTACCTTTTTAATTTACCGCATCCTGCTACATCCCGCTTCCGGCCGTTACACAATTTTTTTTCTCATTCATTATTATTTCAAAACCAGCGTATATGTTTTTCCTTTTTCAGTTGGAATATCATAAACAAAAGTTTGTTTCAAATCCGGCAATGTTATTTTTGCTTTTTCCGAAATGACCGGTTCTGCTATTTTTTCAGTTTGATAAAAAACATTTGCGTTATCACCCACAGCTTTTTTTAAAACTATTCCATCCTTCATCTTCATTTCATTGGGTACGCGCAAACGCAGATTACCACCCAATGTTGATTTGATAACCGCTTGAATAATTTTACCATCTTTCCAAACAATATTCACTACATCAAAACCACCTCTTGCTCTCAGGCCACTGATACTTCCTTTTGCTTTCCATGCATCGGGCAACGCGGGCAATAAATTCAAATCGCCATCTTCGCTTTGCATCAGCATTTCTGTAATACCAGAAGTGCAGCCAAAGTTTCCATCAATCTGGAAAGGCGGATGCGCATCAAAAAGATTGTTGTAAGAACCACCGCCTTCTCTATTAGTACTAACAGGTCTCAGCTGATTTTGAATTAATTTGTATGCATGATTTCCATCCAGCATTTTCGCCCACCAGTTTACTTTCCAGGCCATGCTCCAGCCGGTAGAAACATCACCACGTTGAATTAATGTGTTCTTTGCGGCGCTATATAATTTTGGAGTTCGATAGGGCGATATTTGATTGGAAGGAAACAAGCCATACAGATGCGAAATATGCCGGTGATGGTCGTCAGGATTATCTACGTCGTCCAGCCATTCTTGCAACTGTCCATATTGGCCAATATGCATCGGCGCTAGCCGGTTTCTTTTTTGTTTTAATGTATCGGCAAATGCCTTGTCTTTATTCAAAATTTTTGCCGCATCAATCGCAGTAGTAAACACATCAAAAACAATTTGATTAGTCATGGTAACGCCCGCATCCAATGAAGAATGCTGATGTGCTGCAGGTGCATTTTCCGGTGATTCATCCGGGTAAATTACCAGCCAGTGATATTTTGGATGTTCGATAAGATAGTCGTCATAAAACTTTGCAGCGCCTTTCAGTATCGGATAAACAGACGCAAGAAAATTTTTGTCGCCGTTGTATAAATAATGTTCCCAAAGATGCTGGCTCAGCCAGCCGCCGCCATTTGGCCAAAGTCCCCAGAATGCTCCATCCACAGCGCCGGTAATTCTCCATATATCGGTGTTATGATGCGCCATCCAGCCCCCGGCGCCATACATATCTTTTGCAGTTTTCACACCCGCAACTGATAAGTCTTTTACCATTTGTATCAACGGCTCGGTCATTTCTGAAAGATTTGTTTTTTCAGCAGGCCAGTAATTCATTTCTGTATTGATGTTGATCGTGTATTTGCTGTCCCACGGTGGATACATTTTGTTATTCCAGATGCCCTGAAGAGTAGCCGGCTGGCCTCCTGGCTGCGAAGATGAAATCAATAAATATCTGCCAAACTGGTAATAAAGCGTAACAAATTGCGGGTCATCGGCTTTATCAAAATTCTTCAACCTTTCATCGGTTGGAAGTTTGGCTGCGTGGGTAGTTCCAAGGTCGAGTTTGACTCTGTCGAAATATTTTTGATACGCTGAAATATGCGCTTTTAAAATATCGGCAAAATTTTTTGGATACGCTTTGTTCAAGTAAGTAGCTGCTCTTTCATTTTCATTGCCGGTTACATCATGATAGTTATTGAAGTTGGTAGCAATAGAAATATAGATGGTGGCTGCATTTGCGCCATTGACCAAAAGCGATGTATCTGTTGTTGAAAGCGTTCCACCATCTAATTTAAACCTTGCAATACCTTTGAATTTTACTTTGCCTTCGACTGTTTCATGGTCTATGGTCGCACCAGAAATACTTAATTC